>NZ_SCMZ01000045.1:0-31076 GCF_005503285.1 Sphingomonas sp. 2SG | reverse complement strand
CCAAACCCCCGCATTCCCTTGTACCCAATAGTCCTCTAGGGCTGGCGCCATGCCTCTTCTGTTCGTCATGATCGGCGGTGCCCTCGGCTCCGCCGCGCGTTATCTCACCGGCCGCGCCGCGCTTACCGCGTTCGGGCCGGACTTTCCCTACGGCACGCTCGCCGTCAATCTCGTCGGCGGGCTGCTGATGGGCGTGCTCACCGCGATCCTCGCCCGCTCCGGCAGCCTCGCCGAACCGTGGCGCCTGTTCCTCGGCGTCGGCGTGCTAGGCGGCTTCACCACTTTCTCGAGCTTCAGCCTCGACGCCGTCGCGATGATCGAGCGCGGCGCACTCGCCCCCGCCTTCGGCTACGTGCTGGTGTCGGTGATCGGCTCGATCGCCGCGCTGTTCGCCGGGCTCGCCGCCACCCGCGCCCTGCTTGCCGGAGCCAGCGCATGAGCGACGCCAAGAACGACACCCGCGACGGCGTTCGCCAGTTCAACGTCGGCTATGACGACGATGGCATCCGCCTCGACCGCTGGTTCAAGCGCCACCTGCCCGAGACGAGCTTCACCACCGTCGCCAAATGGGCGCGCACCGGCCAGTTGCGCGTCGACGGCTCGCGCGTCACGCCGGGCGACCGGATCAAGGCCGGCCAGACGCTGCGCGTGCCGCCCCCCGAACCGGTGATCGAGGACACCCCCGACGCCCCCCGCCCCAAGCGCGAACGCCCGCCGCTGAGCGAGGATCAGATCGCCTATGCGCGCGAGATGGTGATCCACAAGGACCTGCAGGCACTCGTGCTCAACAAGCCGCCCGGCCTCGCGACGCAGGGCGGCACCAAGACCTCCGAACATGTCGACGGCCTGCTCGACGCGCTGCAATATGACGCGGAGGGGCGGCCCAAGCTCGTCCACCGGCTCGACAAGGATACGTCGGGCGCGCTGCTCGTCGCGCGCACCAGCCGCGCCGCCGCCTTCTTCGCCAAGGCCTTCTCGGGCCGCACCGCGCGCAAGGTCTATTGGGCGCTGGTCGTCGGCGTCCCCTCGATCGACGACGGCATGGTCGACCTGCCGATCGGCAAGCAGCCCGGCACCGGCGGCGAGAAGATGCACGTCGACGAGGAGAACGGCCAGGCCGCGCGCAGCCGCTATCGCGTCGTCGAGCGCGCCGGCAACCGCTGCGCCTGGGTCGAGCTGCAACCCTTCACCGGCCGCACCCACCAGCTACGCGTCCATATGGCGGCGATCGGCCATCCGATCGTCGGCGACGGCAAATACGGCGGCGCCGCGGCGTTCCTGACCGGCGGCGTCAGCCGCAAGATGCACCTGCACAGCCGCCGCATCCGCGTCGACCATCCCGACGGCGGCAGCATCGACGAGACCGCCGACCTGCCGACGCATTTCGCCGAAAGCCTGGCCACGCTGGGCTTCGACATCGCCAAGGGCGACGCGATGCCGTTCGAGGAACCGAAGAAAGGCCCGCCCCCCAAGGCGGTGCTCAAGCAGCGCGCCAAGGCGCACGCCAAATCGATGCGCAAGGAACACCGCGGCGAACGCCGCCGCCGCGGCAGCCCCGACTGAGTTGGGGGGCGCTATTAGGGCGCCCCCTCACCCCAAATTACCCGTCACCCCAACTCGTCCCAGACCTATGTAAAACTCCATCAGTGCTCCTGCGAACGCAGGAGCCCAGGGTCAAAAACGTCGTAAGCTGTTGTACTGCTTAACCCTGGGTTCCTGCTTTCGCAGGAACACAGCGCCAATTCAGCGGCTGAGGGGGCTTCCGCCGCGGTCTCGAACATGTGCGGCGTGACGGGGGTGTCGAACAACGTGCCGAATCCCGACCACGACAAGCCGCTAACATAAAACGCGAAACACGAACGTCTGTCCTACACCCCGTCGACAGGCGTATGCCCTAACCATGCACACCCCGCCCGCCCTCATCGTCCCGCCCGTGCGGCAGCACGAAGGCCCCGTCACGCCTTCGCGATATCCCGCCCCATCATATCAAAAACGGAAACGATACCCCCGGATCGTTTCCGTTAAGGTGTCCATGTTGTCCATGTCGTCCAACACCCTCTTCACCGCTCCGGCGCCGCCCGCTACGGCGACACGATGACCAAACTCGCCGTATTCGACTGCGACGGCACGCTCGTCGATAGCCAGGCCAACATCTGCCAGGCGATGGAGGCGACGTTCCGCATCGCGGACCTGCCCGCGCCGCCGCGCGCGGCGATCCGCCGCATCGTCGGGCTGAGCCTCGTCGAGGCGGTCCGCGCCTTGCTCCCCGACGCGGACGATGCGCTCCACCGCAGGATGGCAGCCGATTACAAGGAGGCGTTCTTCGAGCTGCGCACCAACGGCGCGATGACCGAAGAGCCTTTGTTCGAGGGCATCGCCGCGGTGATCGAGACGCTGGCCGCGCGCGGCTGGCAGCTCGGCGTGGCGACCGGCAAATCGGATCGCGGCCTCGCCCGCGTGCTCGACCACCACGGCCTGACCGATCGCTTCGTCACTCTCCAGACCGCCGACCGCCACCCCTCCAAACCCGATCCGGCGATGCTGCTCGCCGCGATGGCGGAGGTCGACGCGACGCCCGAGCAGACCGCGATGATCGGTGACACCAGCTTCGACATGGCGATGGCCAAGGCCGCCGGCGCGCGCGCGGTCGGCGTCGCCTGGGGCTATCACGACGTCCACGATCTGGTCCGCGGCGGCGCGCAGGTCGTCGCGACGCGCACCGCGGCGTTGCTGGAGATCCTGGCATGACCCCCGACGACACGCGCGCGCGCAAGCGGTGGCTGGCGATCGTCGGCAGCCGGCTGGCGGGCAGCGCCGGCGCGGTGTTCGGCCTGATCCTCGCCGCCCGCTCGCACGACTGGCCGGTCAAGGTGCTCGGCGTCGCGATCACGCTGTCGGCGCTCGCGGTGATCGCGATCGTGCCGGCGAGCCTCGCCCACCGCTGGCGGACGCCCCGATCATGAAGCGCTTCTGGACCGAGGTGACGATCGACGCCGACCGCGTCGTCACGCTCGACGGCCGACCGGTGCGCACCCCCGGCCGCGTGCCGCTCGCGCTGCCGACCGATGCGCTCGCCGCCGCGGTCGCCGACGAATGGCGCGCGGTGGCGGAAACGATCGATCCGCGCGCGATGCCGCTGACCGGCCTCGCCAATGCCGCGATCGACCGGATCGCGCCCGACCCCGCCGCCTTCGCCGCCGGCCTTTCGGTGTACGGCGAGAGCGACCTGCTCTATTATCGCGCGCTGTCACCCGATCTGCTGATCGCGCGGCAGCAGGCGGCGTGGGATCCGTGGCTCGACTGGGCGCGCGCCCGCTACGACGTACATTTCGAGACCACCGCCGGGGTCATGCATCGCGCGCAGCCCCCCGCGACGCTGGCGCGACTCGCCGAGGCGGTGGCGGCGCTCGATCCCTTCGGACTCGCCGGCCTGTCGCCGGTGGTGACGATCACCGGCTCGCTGATCCTCGCGCTGGCGCTGGTCGATCGGGCCGGTGACCCCGATACAATATGGACCGCGGCGAATATCGACGAGGATTTCCAGGCCGAACTCTGGGGCGCGGATTCGCTGGCCGTGCAGGCGCTCGCCAACAAGCGCCGCGACTATGACGCCGCGGTCGCCTTCCTCGCCGCGCTCAGGCCGTCCGCGTGAGCTTGCGGATGAAGCCGATCAGCCCGGTCTGACGCGAGCGTTTGAGCCGCTCGGCGGCGAGGATCGTCTTCACGCCCGCGAAACATTGCTCGACGTCGTCGTTGACGAGGACGTAATCGTAACCATCCCAATGACTTACTTCATTGGCAGCACGCGCCATCCGCGCCTCGATCACCTGGGCCGAATCGGTGTTGCGGTTGGTCAGCCGCGCCCGCAGCTCCTCCATCGACGGTGGGAAGATGAACACGCGCACCACGTCGCCGCCGGCGATCTGGAAGAGCTGCTGCGCGCCCTGCCAGTCGATGTCGAACAGCACGTCCTTGCCCGCGGCGAGCATCGTCTCGATCTGCGCCCGCGGCGTGCCGTAGCGATGGTCGAAGACATGCGCCCATTCGAGGAACTCGTCCGCCGCGACCATGCGGCGGAATTCCTCGAGATCGACGAAATGATAGTCCTTGCCGTCGACCTCGCCCGGCCGCATCGGCCGCGTCGTCACCGACACCGACATGCCGAGTTCGGGCTCGTCGGCGAGCAATTTGCGCGCGATGGTCGACTTGCCCGCACCGGATGGCGAGGACAGCACGAACAGCACGCCACGACGGCGAAAATGGTGCGGGTCGGCGGAATGGGTGGTCGGCATGCGCGCTAGTGGCGTCTGCCGGGGCCGGGCGTCAAGCGCAGCCGGCTGAAAAGTCGAGAAAGCGAAGATCCTCCCGCGCCGTGCACGAGAGGATCGTCCGATCAGATATCGCGCGACTGGCGCCGGCGATCATACGCCTTCTTGGCGACATAGCCGCCGCCGAGGATCAGGCCGAGCGGCCCCATCCGCCGCATCGCGCCCATCGACAGCGCGCCGATCGCTGCACCCTTCAGGCCGCCGCGACCATCGCGACGGTCCATTTCACGCCCGACGAGCGCACCGATAATCTTGCCGATCATGAGTCTACCTTTCCGAAAACCCGGTCCTTGAGTTCCGCCGCGCCGCGCAGCACCGCCCAGCCGACCGCATAGGTCACGGCAAGCGGCAGCACGATCTTGAGCACGTTGGCGGTCACCGCACCGATGATCGCGCCATCGGCGACGCCATCGTCGTCGCCCGACATCGAATCGATCGCCGCGCCGATCAGCGCGCCCGTGGTGGTGGTGCTCACGTCCGTCCCCTCCTAGCGTTGCGGCCATGGAAGCGCGCGAACGGCGGGGAAGTTCCTCGTAACGGGACCGTTCCGGAACGTTTCGCCCGGCGGGATCAACGCCCGATCATCGTCTCCGGCCGCACCAGCCGGTCGAACGTCGCCTCGTCGACCAGCCCGAGTTCAAGCCCCGCCTGTTTCAGCGTCTGCCCCTTCTGATGCGCGTGCTTGGCGATCTTCGCGGCATTGTCATAGCCGACCTCGGGGGCGAGCGCGGTGACGAGCATCAGCGATTGCTCGACCAGCTGTCCGATCCGCTCGCGATTCGCTTTCAGCCCGTCGACGGTCCGCTCGGCGAAACTCTGCATCCCGACGCTGATCAAGGCGATCGAGCGCAGCACGTTGGCACCGATCAGCGGCTTGAAGACGTTGAGCTCCATATGCCCCTGCAGGCCGCCGACGGTGACCGCAACATTGTTGCCCATCACCTGCGCGGCGACCATCGTCAGCATCTCGGCCTGCGTCGGATTGACCTTGCCCGGCATGATCGAGCTGCCCGGCTCGTTGGCGGGCAGTTCGAGTTCGCCGAGCCCCGAGCGCGGCCCCGATCCGAGCAGACGGATGTCGTTGGCGATCTTGGTCAGCGCCACCGCGAGCACGTTGAGCGTGCCGTGCAGGTCGACCAGCCCGTCGTTCGACGCCAGCGCCTCGAACTTGTTGGGCGCGGTGACGAACGGCAGACCGGTGAGCGTCGCGATCTCCGCCGCGACCTCTTCAGCGAAGCCTTCGGGTGCGTTCAGCCCGGTCCCGACCGCGGTGCCCCCTTGCGCGAGTGGCATGATGTTGCGTTCCAGCGTGCCGGCGATCCGGTGGCGCGCATTGGCGAGCTGCTGGACGTAGCCCGAAAATTCCTGCCCCAACGTCAGCGGCGTCGCATCCTGAAGGTGCGTGCGGCCGATCTTGACCAGATCGTCCCATTCGCGCGCCTTGTCGGCGAGCGCGTCGTGCAGCCGGTCGAGCGCCGGATAGAGCTGCCGCTTCACCGCCAGCGCCGCGGCGACGTGGAGCGCGGTCGGGAAGCTGTCATTAGACGACTGCCCCCGGTTGACGTCGTCATTGGGGTGGACGGGAGTCTTGCCGCCGCGGGTGCCGGCGAGTTGCTCGTTGGCGCGGCCGGCGATTACCTCGTTGACGTTCATGTTCGACTGGGTGCCGCTGCCCGTCTGCCAGATGACCAGCGGAAATTGATCGTCGAGCTGCCCCGCGGCGATCTCTGTAGCCGCGGCCTCGATCGCATCCGCCTTGTCCGCCGCCAGCCCATGCCGCCGGTTCACCCGCGCCGCCGCCTGCTTTACGATCGCCAGCGCATGGACGATCTCGACCGGCATCCGCTCGCGCGGTCCGAAAGGGAAATTCTCGAGACTACGCTCGGTCTGCGCCCCCCAATAGGCGTCGGCGGGAACGTCGATCGGGCCGATCGAATCGGTTTCGGTGCGCGTGCTCATGCGACGTAATATCAAATGCCGCACTACCCGATTCAAGGGTCGAGCGTCAGCCGCCTGTCTCGCCAGCATAATCCGTGGCATCGATGCGCCTATCCGGAAGGATGGAGCAACCTCGGCGCGGACCGCTTACTTCTTCCGCTTGAAGTCCACGCTCACGACGTTCGAACCATCCGCCGCGGGCGTGGCGGTCGGGCCGTCGTTCTCGGCTTCGTCATGCGGTTCGGGACCGTCATCGGGGTCCTCGGTCGCCTGGAAGCGCAGCTCGAAATTCACCGCCGGATCGTGGAAGCCGGTGATCGCCGAATAGGGGATCACGAGCTTCGAGGGCACCTGGTTGAAGCTCAGCCCGACCGAGAATTTCCGCTCGTCGACCAGCAGGTCCCAATAGCGGTTCTGCAACACGATCGTCATCTCGTCCGGAAAGCGCTCGATCAAGCGCTGCGGGATGTCGACGCCCGGCGCCTGCGTCTTGAAGGTGATGTAGAAATGGTGCTCGCCGGGCAGCCCGCCCGATTCGGCGACGGAGCCGAGCACGCGGCCCACGACGGCACGCAGCGCCTCCTGGACGATCTCGTCATACGGGATAAGGCTATCGGGAAGGCCGTCGGTCATGCCCCTTGGGTAGCGTATCGCCCGGTCGGGTCAAGATTGTGCGTGACGACGCACGCTCCTATGGGACGAGCCGACATGCGCATCGCCACGATCAACCGCTCCACCGCCGAAACGCGGATCGACGTCACCGTCAACCTCGACGGCACCGGCGTCTATTCGATCAAGACCGGCATCGGTTTCCTCGACCATATGGTCGAACAGCTCAGCCGCCACGGTCTGATCGACATCGACCTCAAGGTCGACGGCGACCTACACATCGACGGCCACCACACCGTCGAGGATTCGGCGCTGGCGCTCGGCCAGGCGGTGGCGCAGGCGCTCGGCGACAAGCGGGGTATCCGCCGCTACGGCGACGCGCTCTCGCCGATGGACGAGACGCTGACCCGCGTCGCGCTCGACATCTCGGGGCGGCCGTGGCTGGTGTGGAAGACCGCCTTCACCGTCTCGCGGCTCGGCGAGCTCGACACCGAACTGATCGAACACTGGTTCCACAGTTTCGCGCAGACCGCCGGGATCACGCTCCACGTCGAGACGCTGTACGGAAGCAACAATCATCATATCGTCGAGGCGGCGTACAAGGGCCTCGCCCGTGCGCTGCGCACCGCGGTCGAGATCGACCCGCGCAAGGCCGATGCCATCCCTTCGACCAAGGGCGTGCTGTGAGCGAGCCCTTCGTCCGCCCCGGCACCAACATGTGCGTCGTGTCGCTGACCTATGGCGACGATCTCGACGCGATCGACGCGGCGATGAGCGATCATATCGACTGGCTGTCGGATGCCTATGCCAACGGACTGCTGCTCGCCTCCGGTCGCAAGCAGCCACGCACTGGCGGCATCATCATCGCGATCGGCGGTAAAAAGGTGACCGAGGAACTGATCGCCAGGGACCCGTTCGTGTCGCGCGGGCTGGCGACGGCGGAGGTCATCCCCTTCACCGCGAGCATGGCGGCGACGCCGCTCGCCGATCTGCTGTCATGACCATCGCGCTGATCGATTACGGCGCGGGCAACCTTCATTCGGTCGAGAATGCGCTGCGGGCGGCGGGGGCGACCGATCTGACCGTCACCGCCGATGCCGATGTGGTGGCGAAGGCCGACCGCATCGTGCTGCCCGGCGTCGGCGCGTTCGGCGCCTGCGCCAATGCGTTGCGCGGCGTGCCGGGGATGGTCGAGGCGATGGAGCGCCGCGTCCGGCAGGAGGGCGCGCCCTTCCTCGGCGTCTGCGTCGGCATGCAGCTGATGGCCGACGTCGGCGAGGAGATGGGCCAGCATCGCGGGCTCGGCTGGGTACGTGGTCGCGTACGCCGGCTCGAACCCGGCACGATGGAGGCCAAGGTGCCGCATATGGGCTGGAACGACGTCGTCCCGCTCGGCGCGCATCCGCTGGTGCCCGCGGGCGAGGCCTATTTCCTGCACAGCTATGCCTATGAGGGCGAGGACGTGATCGCGACCAGCGACCATGCCGGCCCGGTCACCGCGGCGATCGCGCGCGACACGATGCTCGGCGTGCAGTTCCACCCCGAAAAGAGCCAGCGTTACGGGCTGGCGATGCTTGCCAAATTCCTGGAGTGGCGGCCATGAGCCTCATCGTCTTTCCCGCCATCGACCTCAAGGGCGGTCAGGTCGTGCGCCTCGCCGAGGGCGATATGGATCGCGCCACCGTCTATGGCGACGATCCCGCCGCGCAGGCAATGCTGTTCGCCGAGGCCGGTGCGCAGCATCTCCACGTCGTCGACCTCGACGGCGCGTTCGCCGGTGAATCGGTCAACGGCGAGGCGGTGCGCGGCATCGTCGAGCGCTTTCCCGGCCACGTCCAGCTCGGTGGCGGCATCCGCAACCGCGCCAGCGTCGAGCGCTGGTTCGACCTCGGCGTCTCGCGCGTCGTGATCGGCACCGCGGCGCTGGAGGACCCCGAGTTCGTCCGCGGTGCCGCGCGCGACTTTCCCGGCGGCGTCGTCGTCGCGGTCGATGCGCGCGACGGCATGGTCGCGACCAAGGGCTGGGCGGACGTCTCGACCACCAGCGTCGTCGACCTCGCCCGCCGCTTCGAGGATGCGGGGGTGGCGTCGCTGCTGTTCACCGACGTCGGCCGCGACGGGCTGCTGAAGGGGTGCAACGTCGAGGCAACGGTCGATCTCGCCCGCGCGGTGTCGATCCCGGTGATCGCCAGCGGCGGCGTCAAGGGCATCGCCGAGATCCACGTCCTCGCGCTTCACGTCCGCGACGGCGTCGAGGGCGTCATCACCGGCCGCGCGCTGTATGACGGGCGGCTCGACCTCGCCGCCGCGCTGAGCGTCGCGCAGGGAGCGGAATGATGATCGCGCGAAGACGCGAAGACGCGACGATGTCTGGCCTGCGGACGACGTGGTCTGCCGTCGCCGAAGGCGGGATATGGTCTACCGACCGCCAGCGTCTGCCTGGGGCACGCCCTCTTCGCGTCTTCGCGGCTTCGTGTGAACTCACCTGCTCAAGGGTTCCGGCATGACCGTTCGCGCCCGCGTGATCCCCTGTCTCGACGTCGCCAACGGCCGCGTCGTCAAGGGCGTCAATTTCGTCGAGCTGCGCGATGCAGGCGATCCGGTCGAACAGGCGCGCGCCTATGACGCTGCCGGGGCGGATGAACTCTGTTTCCTTGACATCACCGCCTCCCACGAGGATCGCGGCACGATCCTCGACGTCGTGCGGCGCACCGCGGCGGTATGCTTCATGCCGCTCACCGTCGGCGGCGGCGTGCGCAGCGCCGAAGATGCGCGCGCGCTGCTACTCGCCGGTGCGGACAAGGTCGCGGTCAACTCCGCCGCCGTCGCCCGGCCCGAGGTCGTCGCCGACATCGCCGAACGGTTCGGCAGCCAATGCTGCGTCGCCTCGGTCGACGCGCGCCGCGTCGGCGAGCGGTGGGAGGTGTTCACGCACGGCGGCCGCCGCCCGACCGGGCTCGATGCGATCGACCATGCCCTTCACCTCGCAGAACTCGGCGCGGGCGAATTGCTGGTGACCTCGATGGATCGCGACGGCACCCGCAGCGGCTACGACCTCGAGCTGGTCCGCGCGATCGCCGACCGGGTCAGCGTGCCGGTGGTAGCGAGTGGCGGCGTCGGCGGGCTCGGCGATCTCGTCGCCGGCATCCGCGACGGTCACGCCAGCGCGGTGCTCGCCGCCTCGATCTTCCACTTTGGCGAGGCGAGTGTCGCCGATGCGCACGACGCGCTGGCGGCGGCGGGCATCCCGGTGCGGCGACCGGTCAAAGTTTAGGGCTTCCGCAAGGGTTTGCGGCGAAGATCGGGGCATGTACGCGATCACCTTCCGCCACGATCTCAATCTGCTCGATATCTGCTGGACCGGCCTGTTCGATGAGGCCGGGGTCGACGCCTATGCGGACGAATTGCTGCGCCGCTTTCGCGAGGCAGGCTTCCGGATCGGCTATCGGCTGCGCATGGATATGAGCGGTTGCAGCGTCCAGCCGGTTGAGGCGGCGGCGGCGATCAACCGACGGCTCGGCAACTTCCCGCGTGCCAGCCGCATCGCGATCGTCACCGGCAGCGCGATCACCCGGTTGCAGGTCAAGCGCTTCATGACCCAGCCCTATCTGCGCATCTTCGCCGCCGCCGGCGAGGCACTCGACTGGCTGGTGGCGAGCGACGGCGAGGTCGCCGCGGCATGATCGTGCCGACCGCCTCGTCGGTCGCCGGCGGCCATTCGGGCATCGTCCATCGCAAGACCGGCCCCGAATGGTCCGACCTCGCATTGTTCGTCGTCGCGGCGATCGGCGTCTGGCTCGTGCGGCGCGCGTTGCGGCGGCGGTTCATCAAGAAGGATTGACCGGCCCCCACGTCCCGCGCCAAGCGGGGGCCATGGACCCGCTCGACCGCCTGGAAGCCACCATCCGCGCCCGCCGCGACGCCGCCGAGCCCGGCAGCTCCTATGTCGCCAGCCTGTTCGCCAAGGGGCGGCCGAAGATCGCGCAGAAGGTCGGCGAGGAGGCCACCGAAACGGTCATCGCCGCGCTTGCCGAACCGGACAAGCTCGCCTCGGAGGCGGCCGACCTCGTCTTCCACCTGCTCGTGCTGCTCGCCGATGCCGGGCTGGGACTGGACGATGTCCGCGCCGAACTCGCCCGCCGCGAAGGCGTGTCGGGCCATGACGAGAAAGCCTCGCGCTAGGAGGATCCATGCCGATCGACGCTACCCTGCCCTATGACGACCAGAACGTTTTCGCCAAGATCCTGCGCGGCGAGATCCCGTCGAAGCGGGTCTATGAAGACGATCATGCGGTGGCCTTCCACGACATCGCGCCGGTCGCGCCGCTCCACATCCTGGTGATCCCGCGCGGACCGTATGTGTCGTGGGACGATTTCAGTACGCGCGCCTCGGACGCGGAGATCGCCGGGTTCGTCCGCGCGATCGGCCATGTCGCACGCGAGCACGGCCTCGTCGCACCGGGCTATCGGTTGCTCGCCAATATCGGCGGCGACGCGGGACAGGAGGTGCCGCACCTCCACGTCCATCTGTTCGGCGGCAGGCCGCTGGGGCCGATGCTCGCGGGTTGATTCCGCGACGCGCGCGTCCCCGCCACGGACGTGATCCGGGGTGCCGTCCCGAGATAAGGGATTGCACCTGTCCCATTTGGGGTTAGCATCGGCCGCTTCACCATGCGGCGGCGATCTACGACCGTGCGCATATGGGGGGAAGAGCTGCATGATTTTCGGGCGCGTCAAACCACTCGACGCCATTCTCGCCACCGCCGAAAAGCGCGGGCTGCACCGCTCGCTCGGCGCGTTCCAGTTGACCATGTTGGGGATCGGCGCCGTCATCGGCACCGGCATCTTCGTTCTCACCTCCGAGGCCGCACAGAAGGCCGGCCCGGGCATGTTGCTGTCGTTCGTCGTCGCCGGCTTCGTCTGCGCGGTCGCGGCGCTCTGCTATTCCGAGCTGGCCTCGATGGTGCCGGTGTCGGGCTCGGCCTATACCTATTCCTATGCCGTCGTCGGTGAGATCCTCGCCTGGATGGTCGGCTGGGCATTGATCCTCGAATATGCGGTCGGCGCGAGCGCGGTCGCGGTCGGCTGGTCGAACCATGCGGTTGGGCTGCTGCGCGGTCTCGGCGTCGCCTTCCCCGCATCGATCAGCAACGCCGATGCGCTGATGGCGCATATGCAGATCGCCTTCGGCGCAACCCCGAACGTCGATCTGCAGACCGCGATGGCGGTCGGCGGCTGGGTCAACGTCCCCGCGGTGATCGTCGTCGGCTTCGTCACCTGGCTGCTCATCATCGGCACGACCGAGAGCGCGCGGGTCAATTCGGTGCTGGTGCTCATCAAGATCGCCGCGCTCACCGCCTTCGTCGCGCTGACCATCCCCGTCGCCAAGGCGACCAATTTCGACCCGTTCCTGCCGACCGGCGGCGTCGGCGTGTTCGGTGCGGCGGCCTCGATCTTCTTCGCCTATGTCGGCTTCGACGCGGTCTCGACCGCCGCCGAGGAGACCAAGAACCCGCAGCGCAACGTGCCGATCGGGCTGATCGGCAGCCTCGTGATCTGCACCATCTTCTACCTGCTCGTCGCCAGCGGCGCGATCGGCGCCATCGGCGCACAGCCGGTGACCACCGCCGGACAGGTGCTCGCACCGGGCTCGGCAGAGATGGCCGGTCGCTGCGCCAGCATCGTCGCCACCGGCGTCACCGAACCCCTGGTCTGTTCGAAGGAGGCGCTGGTCCACGTCCTCGACACGATCGGCTGGCCGGCGATCGGCCGCCTCGTCGGTCTCGCCGCGGTGCTGGCGCTGCCCTCGGTGGTTTTGATGATGATGTTCGGCCAGACGCGCATCTTCTTCACCATGGCACGCGATGGCCTGCTTCCCGAGAAGCTGGCGTCGGTGCACCCGAAGTTCCGGACCCCGCACGTCGTCACGGTCGTCACCGGCATCGCCGCGGCGATCGCGGCGGCGGTGTTGCCGGTCGGCAAGCTCGCCGATTATTCCAACGCGGGGACGCTGTTCGCCTTCTTCATGGTGGCGGTATCGGTGATGGTGCTGCGCAAGACCGATCCGGGTCGCAAGCGGCCGTTCCGCACCCCGGCGGTCTATATCGTCGCGCCGCTCGCGATCATCGGCTGCGTCGGCCTCTATCTCTCGCTGCCGCTGACCGCCAAGCTGGTGCTGCCGATCTGGGGCCTCATCGGGCTGGTGATCTATTTCGGCTACAGCCGCAGCCGCTCGTACGTCGGCCGCGGGATTTTCGACACCGTCGACGATCCGGCGATGCAGCCGGAGCGGGCGAAGCCGCTCGACTGATCCGGGTACAGGCTTTTCATGGGGCCGGGGGAGCGATCCCCCGGCCTTTTTCGTGCGCGCGAAGACGCGAAGACGCGAAGAGGTCGCGTCCGGGGCGTATGGCCCGTTTTCCTAAACGGCAAAATGCGGAGCGGGCCGCCACAGCGGCCACCACATCTTCGCACCTTCGCGGCTTCGCGTGAATTCTAGTCGCGCGGAGGCGCGGAGAGGTCGCGCGTCGGGCGGGTTCGTCTCGTATCGTTGATGGTCGAGAAGACCGTGCCCGCGGCGGGGATACTCCCTCTCCCGGCGGGAGAGGGAGGAGTGGTTCAGCCGAGCTTGGCGGCGGCGAGCGCTTTCATGTCGACGTTGGGGCGGGCGCCGAAGTGGCTGATGATTTCCGCCGCGCAGATCGCGCCGAGCTTGAGCGACTGTTCCAGCCCCTTGCCCTGCGCCTGGCCGTGCAGGAAGCCCGCCGCGAACAGGTCGCCCGCGCCGGTCGTGTCGACGACCTTGTCGATCGGCTCGGCGGTGACCTCGGCGCGGCTGCCGTGCTGGATCGCGCAGGCGCCAGCCTCGCCGCGCGTGACCACCAGCGTCGGCACCTGCGCCGACAGTTTGGCGACCGCCGCGTCGAAATCCTCGGTTTCGGCGAGCGCCGTCAGTTCGCCCTCGTTGGCGAACAGGATGTCGATCAGGCCGTCGGCGATGAGCTGGCGGAAGTCGCCGCCGTGGCGGCCGATGCAGAACACGTCGGACAGCGTGAAGGCGACCTTGCGGCCCGCCTTGCGCGCCGCCTCGATCGCCGCGCGCATCGCCGCGCGGGGCTCCTCGGGGTCCCACAGATAGCCTTCGAGATACAGGATCGCCGCATCCTCGATCACCGACAGGTCGAGCGCCGCCTCGGGCAGGAATTGCGACGCACCGAGATAGGTGTTCATCGTCCGCTGGCCGTCGGGCGTCACGAAGATCAGGCAGCGCGCGGTGGTCGGCTGGCCGGGGCGCGCCGCGGTGGCGAAATCGACGCCGGCGGCGCGGATGTCGTGCGCGAAGACCTCGCCGAGTTGGTCGTCGGCGACCTGGCCGATGAACGCGGTGCGCCCGCCGAGCGCCGCGATCCCAGCGACGGTGTTCGCCGCCGATCCGCCCGACACTTCGCGGCCCGGACCCATCTTGGCGTAGAGCGCATCGGCATCCTCGGGCGAGAACATCAATTGCATCGAGCCCTTGGCGACGCCGATCGACTCGATGAAGGCGTCGTCGGCCTGGGAAAGCACGTCGACGATCGCATTGCCGATCGCGACCACGTCATATTTGGGCTGGGACAAGGATATAGCTCCGGGGAAAACGTAAAGGCCGTCCCTAGGGCCGGCACGCCCCCCACGCAACGTGGCGGTGGTTGACGCGCCCGCCCCCGCAAGCCAACCCGGCACGATGCTGCGCGCCCTCACCCTCTCGATCGGCCAGCTCGGCCAGCCCGCCATCCTGCGCGTGCTCGGCAAGTCGCTGCTGGTGACGCTGGCGATCTTCGCCGTGCTGGGCGTCGGGCTCTACCTCGGCCTGCGCGCGCTGCTTGCGGCATGGGTCGGCGCATGGGGCGACGGCCTTGCCGGCGCGGCGGCGGTGGTGCTGATCGGGCTTGGCGCGTGGCTGCTGTTCCGGGTCATCGCGGTCGCGGTGCTCGGCGTGTTCGGCGACGAGGTGGTCGCCGCGGTCGAGGCGCGCCATTATCCCGCCGCGCACGCCGCCGCGCGCCCGGTGCGCCTCACCCGGTCGCTGCGCATGGGGCTCGGCTCGGCGGGGCGGGCGGTCGCGGTCAACCTGCTGATGGTGCCCGTCTATCTGGCGCTGCTGTTCACCGCGGTCGGACCGGCGATCGCCTTCTTCCTCGTCAATGCGCTGCTGCTCGGCCGCGACCTCGGCGAGATGGTGGCGAGCCGCCATATGGACGATGCGACGATGCGGGGCTGGCGCGAGGCGACGCGGGCGCAACGGTTCGTACTGGGGCTTGTCGGCACCGGGCTGTTCGTGGTTCCGCTGGTCAATCTGGTCGCGCCGATCCTCGGCGCGGCGATGGCGACGCATCTGTTCCATGCGTCGCGACGGGGGGAGCGCGCATGAAGGCACTGGCGGCATTGGCACTTGCGCTGTTGGCGGGCGCCTGCGCCGCGCCGGGCGCGGTCGCGCCGGCGGTGACGAGCCGCCCGGTCGTTCCCTATACCAGCGCTGGCCTGGAACGCGTGATCGGCCAGGACGAAGCGGGGCTGGTGACGCTGTTCGGCAAGCCCGACGCCGACATCCGCGAGGGCGCCGCGCGCAAGCTCCAGTTCGCGGGGCCGATCTGCGTGCTCGACGCCTATCTCTACCCCAAGGGATCGGAGGCGCCGCGCGTCACCTATCTCGACGCGCGCGAGCCCGACGGCAGCACGATCGACCGTGCGAGCTGCGTCGCCGCGCTGGTCCGACGCGATGGCGGAAAATAGGTCAGCATGCGTTCAACGTGGACAAGTTGAACACCTTAATGGAAACGATCACCCCCTATCGTTTCCGTTTTTGCACCAATGAGACAGAGCGGGTCGATTGCCCGCCTGTTACCGTATCGACCATATGTAGGACAGCGCGATCATTTTTCCTTTAGTAACCAAGTAGTTATGCCGGGATCGTTGCAATTGCCCGGGCCGTCGTTACTGCACGGTGAAGGATAGATCGCCCGGCCGCCAATTGACCCGGCGTGCCCATAGCGAGGCGATCGGACGGCCGTCCGCACCGATCGCTGGCCGAAACCGGGCACGTTCCATCACCAGCCGGCAGGTGGTCTCCTCGAAGGCCTTGTCACCCCCGGACATATAGACCTCGCACTTCTTCACCGCGCCATCGACCCCGATGACCAGCCGGATTCCGACGAGGCCGCCGGCGCCTTGATGTCCCTGCTTCTCGGGATAATCCGACGACCTGAACCAGCGCGAGACGTCGTTCGCCGGTTCTGGCGCCGATCGCTGCCGCCGCATCTGGGCAAGATCCACGCCCCATCCCTTCACCAGATCATCGGCGCAGGCGTCGAGCGCCGCGAGCGGAGCCTTCATCATGCCGAGGTCGAGCGCCAACCGGTAGCCGCGGACGAAGCCACGCTCAGAACTGTCGGCTTGCCTTGGCTCACGTCACTACGCAGCGCCTTGGGAAGATCGACGTCCGTGTGGAACCGGATGCTGCCAAGCAGGTGATCGTACGTGGCAACACCCCGCGCATGCATGCCCGGCACCTGCGCGACAGTGGAGGTACCGACCGCCACGGGAACCTCTTCCCGCGTGGTCGGCATTTCCCGGCCGCCGAGCGCCATCACGAGCTCGTCGATATCGTTGGCGCGGGCGAATTGCAGGGTGACCAGATGCCGGCCTTCACCGAAACTGCGGATCAGCCGGCAGTCGCCGGACGCATAGTCGATCTGCCACTTAGAGCTCGGCGCCAGCGGCTTCGGCAGTTCTTGCGCCGCGGCGTCGCCGCTCACGAGCGCCAAAGTTACCAGCACCGGCACTATCCGCCCGATACGCACTTTCCCGCCCCGCTCTACGCAACAACAGTAAAATATCCATTGGCGCCACGAGAGTCAACTCACTGTCACAACACCATGATTTTCAAAGGTATCTTGATATCGGATCAAATTCGAGACTGAGCACGATTGGTAACGACCTTTCCAATGCTCGCCTCTCGCCTCATTCAGAGAGGCGGGTGGATCATGTTGATTGCATTGCCGGGCGCGCTGCTTTCGCCCGGACAGACTGCGGGCACGGCTGCATTTCCCAAAGCACATTGATCTGTGTAGGCCTACCCGGCCCTCTTGCTCGCTCGCGCGGCAGGCCGTTCGACCGGATGCCAGTCTGACGATAGATACTATTCCCGACAGTGACTCCCGACAGCGACAGTTACAATGTCGCTGTCGTGGACGCCGAGATGACCGGTTTGCCCTGTACGGGGCGTCGCCACGTTTCGCGTCATTCTGGCAACACGGCCATCGTAATCAACCGGCGATTATCGCACCCGATCCGCCGCCCAGCCCGCCGCCTCCGCCACCACCGGGTCGGCATCGTCGCGCAGTCGCTCCAGCACCGGCAGCAATGCCGGCGCACCGCTGTTGCCCGCCGCGATGGCGGCGTTGCGGACCATGCGGCCCCGGCCGATGCGCTTGATCGGCGAACCGGCGAAGACCTGGCGGAAGTCGGCGTCGTCGAGCGCGAGCAGGTCGGCGAGCGCCGGTACGGTGAGTTCCGCGCGCGGCTGGAAGGCCATGTTCGCCGCCGCCGTCGCCGCGAACTTGTTCCACGGGCAGACCGCGAGGCAATCGTCGCAGCCGTAGATGCGGTTGCCGATCGCGGCGCGGAATTCGTGCGGGATCGGGCCGGCATGCTCGATCGTGAGATAGGAGATGCACCGCCGCGCATCGAGCCGGTAGGGCGTGGGAAAGGCGTCGGTCGGGCAGGCGCGCTGGCAGGCGTCGCACGAACCGCAACTGTCGCGGCCGGGCACGTCGGGCGTCAGGTCCAGCGTCGTGTAGATCGCGCCGAGGAACAGCCAGCTGCCGTGCGCGCGGCTGACCAGATTGGTGTGCTTGCCCTGCCAGCCGAGCCCCGCCGCCTCGCTAAGCGGCTTCTCCATCACCGGTGCGGTGTCGACGAACACCTTGAGGTCGCAGCCCGCCTCCTGCGCCAGCCAGCGGCCGAGCGCCTTCAGCGCCTTCTTGACGACGTCGTGGTAATCGCCGCCCTGCGCATAGACCGAGATGCGGCCGCGCTCCCCCTCCCCCGCCAGCCGCAGCGGATCGGCGGCGGGGGCGTAGCTCATGCCGAGCGCGACAATGCTGCGCACCTCGGGCCACAATCCGGTGGGCGAGCCGCGATGATGCGCGCGCTCCTCCATCCAGATCATGTCGCCGTGACGGCCTTCGTCCAGCCACTCGCGCAGCCGCCCGGCGGTGCGCGGCGCCGCATCGGCGCGCGCGATGCCGCAGGCGACGAAGCCGAGTTCGGCCGCCTTCGCCTTGATCCGGTGTTCGATTTCGGCTTGCTGCTTGTGTTGGGACACGTCCGCCCGCTACCACAAGCGCCACGGCAACACACGCATCCCGTTCGGGATGGGTGGCGCAGCCTGGGGCGGACGGGGGACGGGTGTTTGGCTGACGATCTGGCGGTGTTCGCCGAGCATCTGGTGAAGCGCTTCGGCGAACGGCGCGTCGTCGACGGCATCGATCTCGCGGTGCCGCGCGGTGCGATCTACGGCGTGCTCGGCCCCAATGGCGCGGGCAAGACGACGACGCTGCGCACCTTGCTCGGGATTATCGAGCCCGACGAGGGGCGCCGTTCGGTGCTCGGCCATTTCGCGCCGCGCGAGGCGAGCGACCGCGTCGGCTATCTGCCAGAGGAACGCGGCCTGTATCCGTCGATGAAGGCGCGCGACGCGATCGCCTTCATGGGCGCGTTGCGCGGGCTCGACCGGCGCACCGGGCGCACGCGCGCCGCCGAGCTGATGGAGGCGGCGGGGCTCGGCCATGCGGTCGACGAGAAGATCAAGAAACTGTCCAAGGGCATGGCGCAATTGGTGCAATTGCTCGGCTCGGTGGTGCATCGCCCCGATCTGCTGGTGCTCGACGAGCCCTTTTCGGGGCTCGACCCGGTCAATCAGGAGAAGCTGGAAGCGCTGATCCTCGCCGAGCGCGACCGCGGCGCGACGGTGCTGTTCTCGACGCATATCATGGCGCATGCCGAACGCGTCTGCGACCGGCTGGCGATCATCGCCGGCGGCAAGCGGCGGTTCGAGGGGACGGTGGACGACGCGCGCGGCACGCTGCCGAGCCGGGTGCGCTATCTGCCGACGCGGCCCGATGCCGCCATCGCCGACGTGCTGCCGCATGACGCGGTGCCGGACGGGGCCGGCTGGCGCTTCCAGCTGCCGGCAGAGGGAATCGAGGGGTTGCTGGTGACGCTGATCGACCGCGGTTATGGCATCGGCGGGCTGTCGATCGAACGGCCCGGGCTGCACGACGCTTTCGTCCGCATCGTCGGCAAGGCCGCCGACGCGGGAGACGCGGCATGAGCAACGCGGTTCGGACCTTCCGCCAGGCGCTGACCATCGCGCGGCGCGATTTCGTCGCGACCGTGTTCACGCCGGTCTTCCTGCTGTTCCTGCTCGCGCCGGTGCTGCTCGGCTCCTTCTCGGCGATCGGCGGCATCGGTGCGGCGAGCGTCGCGGACAGCCGCGCCGACAAGTCGCGGATCGTCGCGATCCTGCCCGATATGACGGCGCGGACGATGGCGGCGGCGGACACGCGGCTGCGTACCGCCTTCCGCCGCGATGACGAGGCGCCGCCGGTGCTCGTCACCCAGCGGCCCGATCGCGACCCCGCCGCACAGGCGCGCGCCGCCTTCGCCAGCGATGCGTTCGAGGCGAGCGCGGTGCTCTACGGTCCGCTCGACCGGCCGCAGGTGCTGTACGGGCCGCGCGGCGGGCGGGCGGCGGATTATCTCGCGCTGCTCGCCGCCGAGACGATCGCGGCGGACCGGCTGGGCGGCGCGTCGCCGCGGATCGCCGCGACCAAGACGCCGACAGAGCGGCCGCAGGGATCGGCGGGCAATCGCCGCCAGTCCGCCTCGTTCGCGGTGTTCGGCGTGTTCCTGCTCAACCTGTTCCTCGCCAGCCAGGTGGTCGGCACGATGGCCGAGGAACGCAACAACAAGGTGATCGAGGTGCTCGCCGCCGCGGTGCCGCTGGAGAGCGTGTTCCTCGGCAAGCTGCTCGGCATGTTCGGGGTCGCGGTGCTGTTCGTGGTGTTCTGGGGGACGATCATCTCGCGGCTCGGCATGCTGCTGCCGCCCGAGGTGGCGTCGTCGCTGGCGATCCAGGCGGCGGTCGGCATGCCGGCGTTCGTCGCGCTGTTCCTCGTCTATTTTACGATGGCCTATCTGCTGCTCGGCTCGGCCTTCCTCGTGGTCGGCGCGCAGGCGTCGACGCCGCGCGAGATCCAGATGCTCGCGCTGCCGATCTCGATCGTGCAGATGGGGATGCTGGCGCTGGCGCTCGCCGGTACCAGCCGGCCGGACAGCTGGGTCGCCACCGCGGCGCAGCTCTTCCCGCTGTCGTCGCCGTTCGCGATGGCGGGCCGCGCCGCGACCTCGCCGGAATGGTGGCCGCATGTCGCGGCGATCGCGTGGCAATTGCTGTGGGTGACGATTTTCATCACGCTCGGCGCGCGGTTGTTCCGGCGCGGCGTGCTGCAATCGGGCAGCGCCAAGCCGTTCTGGAAGCGCCGGACGGGCTGATCGCGTCGCCCGGGGCGGGCTGCCACCGGCCCGGGACGAGGATATTCGCGCAGATGACGCGCTTGTCATCGCGCCTACGTCACCGCGTCACACGCGCGAGCCTAGAGAAGGTTCCAGCGTGAGGGGAGTGGGACGATGCGGCGGATACCTGGGGTCGTGATGTTGGCGGCGGTACTGCTGGTCACCGGTCTCGCCGAGCCCAAGTCGGTGATGGCGGTGGAGCGCAACGTGCTCCACGCCGCCCCCGCCGCCGGGCCGGTCACCTTGCTGTCCTACAATGTCGAAGGCCTGCCCTGGCCGCTGACCCACGGCCGCGGCGCCGCCGCCGCGTCGATCGCCGCCGAGCTGCGCGCGATGCACGATCGCGGCGACGGGCCGCAGGTGGTCGCGGTGCAGGAGGCGTTCGGCGACGCGCAAAAGGCGATCGGCACCAATGCGGGGTATCGCTACGTCGCCTATGGCCCGAGCGCCGACGAGGCGGGTGCCCCGGCGACGACGCCGGCCGAACGCGCCTTCCTCGCCAAGGCCAGCCTGTGGCATGGAGAGACCGAGGGCGCGCGCGAGGACAGCGGGCTCGCCATCTTCTCCGACTATCCAATCGTCTGGGCCAAGCGCGTCGCCTATCCGCGCTTCGCCTGCGCGGGCTACGACTGCCTCGCCAACAAGGGGATGCTGGCGGTGGCGCTGCGCGTGCCCGGCCGTACCGCGCCGCTGGTGGTGGTCGACACGCATCTCAACGCGCGTGCCGCCTCGGGCGTCGGCAGCGACCGCAGCCTGTTCGCCTATCAGCGCCAGGCCGATGCGCTGCGCGCGTTCATCGGTTCGGTCGGCGGCGATGGCGCCTCGGTGGTGCTCGCCGGCGACTTCAACGTCGGCAACGATCCCGCACGCCAGGCCTATCTGGCGCAGGCGCTGGTCGGCGGCGACGGCCTGACGATCGCCGCGTCGGAGACCGCCTGCGGCGCCTCGTGCCGGGCAATCGCGCCGACGCCGACGCTCGCGCACGCCAAGACCGTCGTCGCCTATCGCGGCACGATCGCCGCCGAGGGGCAGACGCGCAGCTTCGGGACGCTCGCCGACGGCGACCGGCTGTCGGATCATATCGGCGTGATGCGCAGCTTCGGCCTCGGCGTCTGATCCGGCCCCGGCCGGCGGGGTGACGCGTCCGGGCGATTACCCAAACCGGTTCGTCACCCCGGACTCGTTCCGGGGTCCACCGGGCCGCAGGGTCGTCGCTGGAGCCTCAAGCCGTTCACCCCGCCGCGGAGTCGACCCCGGAACAAGTCCGGGGTGACGGAGTGGGTGGGTAGCGGAACCTGCGCCCCCGCAACGTTCCTGCTCCGGCGGGGGATGCGGGGTGCCGTGGGGGTATCTATATCCCGGTAATGGTTCACGATCCTTCCCGCCGCTCGCTTCTGTCGCTCGCCGCCGCCGGCATCGCCGGGGCGGCGCTATGGGGCTGCCGCAGCGCGCCCGCCGCCGCCGCCGAGCGCTTCCCCGTCGCGATGAGCGATGCCGCGTGGCGCAAGAAGCTCGGCGATCAGGCATGGGCGGTGCTGCGTCACGAGAGCACCGAACGGCCGTTCAGCAGCCCGCTCAACGACGAGCATCGCGCCGGCATCTTCGCGTGCAAGGGGTGTGCGCAGCCTGCGTTTTCGTCGAAGACCAAGTTCGAGAGCGGCACCGGCTGGCCGAGCTTCTACGCGCCGCTGCCGCGCGCGGTGGGAACGCGGGTCGACGGCTCGTTGATGATGCAGCGGACCGAAGTGCATTGCAGCCGCTGCGGCGGCCATCTGGGCCATGTCTTCGATGACGGGCCGAAGCCGACCGGGAAGCGCTATTGCATGAACGGCGTGGCGATGACGTTCCGGGCGGCCTGAGAGGCGACCGACCCGCCGTCATCCCGGCGAACGAGACGCACCGCCCCTCTCATACCGTCATCCCCGCGGAGGCGGGGATCCAGACGCGCGGGTCCCCGCTTGAGCGGATACGTCAGCGTATATGGATCCCCGCCTCCGCGGGGATGACGGCTTTCTTGGGGAGAGCGAACCTCTGCCCCGTAATTCCTGCTTACCGGCCCGCGACCGGAACCACCGGCACGGTGGCGGCGGTGGCGATGATGCTAGTGTCGACGGCGGTGTCGCTCGCAGGAGCGGCATCGGTATCGACGGCGGGGGCGTGGCCCGAATAGATGAAGCCGTTGGTCGGATAGCTCGACGTGCCGAGACCGCCGTTGGGACCGTACCAGACCTTGACTTCGCTCCAGTCGCCCGCCGCCGAGACGTCGATCGCGCGGACGTTGCGCTCGATGCCGCCGGGGCGCGACCAATTGGCGTGGGTCAGCAGCACTTCGCGGTCGCTGACGACCTGCGAGACCATCGCGACGTGACCGACGCGCATGCGGCGGGTCGACTGGAAGGCAAGCACCGCGCCGACCTTGGGCGCATGGCCACGTTCGTAGCGGCCAGCGGCCTGGCCCCACCAGGTATTGGCGTTGCCGTGCAGGTCGATGCCCGAGATCTCGCGGGCATAAGGCGCACACTGCCAGAACTGCGCGAACGCAGGGGTCGCCGTCATCAGGGCGCAGGAGAACACCAGCGCAAAACGCGCTGCCAACGTCTTCACAGTCATTTGCTGACCCCCCGGTCAAAACCCGTTCGTCGAGGATGTCGCTAGCCGGGGGTTTGAAAATCTCCAATGGCCGCAGGAACCATAAGAGACGAACGGTGTTGCGGCGCCGATGAGACGACGGAATGCGTCCGCAGGCTTGTCCCTTTATCGGGAATGAACGGCCTAAAGTCGGAGAATCGGGCTGATTTCCTGCCCTTTATCGACGCGGTCGCGGCGGTGACGATCGATAGACCGGGATCGTGAGGCTCGGTCCGTCACCGCATGGACACCGTCACCCTGGACTTGTTCCGGGTCCACCGGGCCGCAAGCGTCACGGCTGCCCTTCCTGCCATTCTCCTCGCCGCAAGGTGGACCCCGGAACAAGTCCGGGGTGACGGGGTGGGCTTGGCTCCCTTGCGACCAATCCAGTATGGCCTCGCCCAAGAGCGCAACCGTACTTTTTAGAATTTCGGGTTTGCAGCGCCCGCCACTCCGCATTACCTCTCGGGCAACGAAATGGCAGTGGAAGCGACATGGCTCTCGATCCCGAAACCTTCGATGCGCTGATCGACACCGTGCGGCGGTTCGTCGCCGAACGGCTCCGCCCGCTCGAGGCGGAGGTCGAGGCGGCGGACGCGATCCCCGAGGGGATCGTCGCCGAGATGAAGGACATGGGCCTGTTCGGCCTGTCGATCGCCGAGGATTATGGCGGGCTCGGCCTCAACATGGTCGAGGAATGCCGCGTCGCGATCGAGATGGGGCGGACGACGCCCGCCTTCCGCTCGGCGTTCGGCACCAACGTCGGCATCGGCAGCCAGGGGCTGGTGATGGCGGGCAGCGCCGAACAGAAGGCCGAATGGCTGCCGAAGATCGCCAGCGGCGAGATCGTCACCAGCTTCGCGCTCACCGAACCCGATGTCGGCAGCGATTCGGGATCGGTGAAGACGCGCGCGGTCCGCGACGGCGACGTCTACCGGCTATCCGGGACGAAGCGCTACATCACCAATGCCGATCGTGCGCAGCTCTTCACCGTGATGGCGCGCACCGGTGAGGAGAAGGGCGGCCGCGGCGTCTCCGCCTTCCTCGTACCGAAGGACCTGCCGGGAATCACGATCGGCGAGCCCGAGAAGAAGATGGGGCAGAAGGGCGCCAAGGTCGCCGACGTGCATTTCGACGAGGTCCCCGTCCCCGTCGCCAACCGGCTCGGCGCGGAGGGCGAGGGCTTCAAGATCGCGATGCGCGTGCTCGATCGCGGCCGGCTGCATATCAGCGCGGTCTGCGTCGGCGTCGCCGAACGGCTGATCGCGGACAGCGTCGCTTATGCCGGCAGCCGCACGCAATTCGGCCAGCCGATCGCCAGCCACCAGCTCATCCAGGGCATGATCGCCGATATGAAGACCGAGGCTTTGGTCGCGCGGGCGATGGTGATGGAGACCGCGGCGGCGAAGGATCGCGGCGACGACGTCGTCCTCGAATCGGCGGCGGCGAAATATTTCGCCAGCGAGATGGTCGGCCGCGTCGCCGACAAGGCGGTGCAGATTTATGGCGGCGCCGGCTATATCGCCGATTACGGGATCGAGCGGCTGTATCGCGACGTGCGCCTGTTCCGCATCTACGAAGGCACCAGCCAGATCCAGCAGGTCATCATCGCCCGCGAGACGATCAAGCGCGGCGGGTGAGGTTTGTGAGGCGGCACGGCGCCCTCCCCTCCATCGTCATCCCCGCGCAGGCGGGGATCCAGACGCGCGGTCCCCGCTTGAGCCGGGCCGTCAGCGTTTATGGATCCCCGCCTGCGCGGGGATGACAGAGGCCCGGGCTGGGCAGACACAATCATCGTCACCTCAAAGCGGGGACGATCCATTTGGGAGAGAGACATATGGACACCAACACCCTCTTCCGGCTCGACGGCCGGGTCGCGCTGGTCACCGGCGGCAGTCGCGGTATCGGCAAGATGATCGCGGCGGGCTTCGTCGCGCAGGGCGCCAAAGTCTATATCTCGTCGCGCAAGGCCGACATCTGCGAGGCCGCAGCCGAAGAGCTCGGGCCGAATTGCATCGCGCTGCCGCAGGACGTCAGCACCGTCGCCGGCTGCAAGGCGCTCGCCGCGCAGCTCGCCGAGCGCGAGGAGCGGCTCGATATCCTCGTCAACAATGCGGGCGCGGCCTGGGGCGTGCCGTTCGAGGACTTCTCCGAGGCCGGCTGGGACAAGGTGATGGACCTCAACGTCAAATCCCCCTTCTTCCTGACGCAGGCGCTGCACGGGCTGCTCAAGGCTTCGGGGTCGCGGGAACGGCCGGCCAAGGTCATCAACATCACCTCGATCGACGGCCAGCGGCTCAATGCGTGGGAGACGTACAGCTATCATGCGTCGAAGTCGGCGCTGATCTTCCTCACCAAGCGGATGGCGGCGCGGCTGGTGCGCGACGGCATCAACGTCACTTCAATCGCACCCGGCGCCTTCCCGAGCGACATGAACAAAGCCGCCCGCGACCATGGCGACGCGATCGCGCGCGGTATCCCGGCGGGCCGGATCGGGGTGGACGAGGATATGGCGGGCGCGGCGATCTATCTCGCCAGCCGCGCGGGGGATTATGTGGTGGGCGAGACGATCACCGTCGACGGCGGGCTGGTCCACGCCGCGCTGGGGAGGAGCATCGACGCTTAGGCGCGACCGACGCGCATCACCCTCACCCTCCCGGCGCTTCGCGCCTCCTTCCCTCTCCCGGCGGGAGAGGGAAAAGACGCCGTAGGCGGCGAAGGGTGAGGCCGAGCCGCACCCCGCCCTGCGATTATCGCGCGATGCCGCCCGCGGCGAGCACCGCCAGCGTCACCAGCTCGCTCGCGGTCGAGGTCATCGGCGCGATCTGGACCGGCTTCTCCATGCCGATCAGCATCGGCCCGATCACGCTGTCACCGCCCAGTTCGCGCAGCAATTTGGCGGAGATATGCGCGGATTGCAGGCCCGGCATGATGAGGATGTTCGCCGGCCCCGACAGGCGCGCGAACGGATAATTGGCGAGCTGGCGCGGGTTGAGCGCGACGTCGGGCGGCATCTCGCCTTCATATTCGAAACCGACGTTGCGCCCGTCGAGCACCGACACCGCCTCGCGGATATTGTCGACCCACGCGCCCTTCGGATTGCCGAAGGTCGAATAGCTCAGCATCGCGACGCGCGGTTCGTGGCCCATGCGGCGTGCGACCTGCGCGGTCTGTTCGGCGAAATCGGCGAGCTGTTCGCCGGTCGGCCGCTCGTTGACCGTCGTGTCGGCGATGAAGACGGTGTGGCTCTGGCCGACGAGGACGTGGATGCCGAACGGGGTGCGGCCCGCCTCGGGATCGATCACGCGCTTCACCTGCCGCATCGATTCGGCCCAGGTGCGGGTGATGCCGGTGATCATCACGTCGGCCTCGCCCAGTTGCAGCAAGGCCGCACCGAAGACGTTGCGATCCTGGTTGATCATCCGCTCGACGTCGCGGCGCAGATAGCCGCGGCGCTGCAACCGGCTGTAGACGAAGTCGACCATCTTCGGGACGAGCGGCGAATGGCGGCTGTTGTGGACCTCATACTCCTGCGGATTGGCGACGCCGAGCGCCTTCAACCGGTCGTAGACGTCGTCGCGGCCGACCAGCACCGGCGTGCCATAGCCGCCTTCCTTGAACGAGATGGCGGCGCGCAGCACCACCTCTTCCTCGCCCTCGGCGAACAGCACCCGCTTCGGCCGCGCCCGCGCGCCCTCATAAGCGAGGCTGAGCACCGAAGTGGTCGGGTTGAGCCGCGCGCGCAGCGTCTGGCGATAGGCGTCCATGTCGAGGATCGGCTTGATCGCCACGCCCGAATCCATCGCCGCCTTGGCCACCGCCGACGGCACCAGCTCCATCAGCCGCGGATCGAACGGCGACGGGATGATATATTCGGGGCCGAAGCTGTGCTGCACGCCGTAAGCGACCGCCACTTCCTCGGGTACGCGCTGGCGGGCGAGTTCGGCGATCGCATTGGCGGCGGCGATCTTCATCGCATCGTTGATGCCGGTGGCGCGCACGTCGAGCGCGCCGCGGAAGATGAAGGGGAAGCAGATCACGTTGTTGACCTGGTTCGGATAGTCCGACCGGCCGGTGGCGACGATCGCATCGGGGCGCGCCGCCTTGGCGAGCTCGGGGCGGATCTCGGGCTCGGGATTGGCCATGGCGAAGATGATCGGCGACGGCGCCATATGCTCGACCATCTCGGGCTTGAGCGCGCCCGCGGCGGACAGGCCGAGGAACACGTCCGCGCCCTCCAGCGCCTCGGTCAGCGTGCGCTTGGTGGTGTTGGCGGCATGCGCCGACTGCCACTGGTTCACGTCGTCGCGACCCTGGTAGATGACGCCGGTCTTGTCGCACATGATGACGTTGTCATGGCGTACGCCCATCGCCTTCATCAGCTCGGTGCAGGCGATCGCCGCCGCGCCCGCGCCGTTGACGACGAGCTTGACGTCGGCGAGGCGGCGGCCGGTCAGCAGGCAGGCGTTGATGAGCCCCGCCGAGGCGATGATCGCGGTGCCGTGCTGGTCGTCATGGAAGACCGGGATGTTCATCCGCTCGCGCAGCGTCTGCTCGATGATGAAACATTCGGGCGCCTTGATATCCTCGAGGTTGATGCCGCCGAAGGTCGGCTCCATCAGCTCGACCGCGTCGATGAAGCGGTTGACGTCCTCGGTCTTCAATTCGATGTCGATCGAATCGACGTCGGCGAAGCGCTTGAAGAGCACCGCCTTGCCCTCCATCACCGGCTTGGACGCGAGCGCACCGAGATTGCCCATGCCGAGGATCGCGGTGCCGTTGGAGATGACGGCGACCAGATTACCCTTGGCGGTATAGTCATAGGCCATTGCGGGATCGTCGGCGATCGCCTGCACCGGCACCGCGACGCCGGGCGAATAGGCGAGCGCGAGGTCGCGCTGCGTCGCCATCGGCTTGGACGCGATGATCTCGATCTTGCCGGGCCGTCCCTCGGAATGGAACAGGAGCGCCTCGCGCTCGGAGAATTGGACGGACGCTTCGTCGGACATAGGACCTCGCTGACGGGCTGACGCTACGGCTCTTGACCGGTTCGGGCCGGGCTTTCAACCCGCGGCAGCGTGTTAGCTGGCGGCCTGTCCCCACCACCCCGTCACCCCGGACTCGTTCCGGGGTCCACCGCGCGGCGGGGAGAAGGGCTGGAAGCTAAAGGCCCGCCCCCTGCGGAGGGGTGGACCACGGAACGAGTCCGGGGTGACGGGTGGAGCCGGATAGGCTCCGCGCCAAAGCCGCTGACTTACCCATACCTTGTGCCGGCGCGGCGAGCGGCTATCAGACCGCCGATGGCGACTCCCGCGACCACCCCCACCCCGATGATGGCGCAATATCTCGCGCTCAAGGCCGAGGCGGAGGATTGCCTCCTCTTCTATCGCATGGGCGATTTCTTCGAACTGTTCTTCGACGACGCGCGCATCGCCAGCGGCGTGCTCGATATCGCGCTGACCTCGCGCGGCGAGCATGACGGCGAGAAGATCCCGATGTGCGGCGTGCCGGTCCATGCCGCCACCGCCTATCTCCAGCGGCTCATCAAGGCGGGGCATCGCGTCGCGATCGCCGAACAGACCGAGACGCCCGCCGAGGCCAAGGCGCGCGGCGGCTACAAAGCGCTGGTATCGCGCGGCATCGTCCGCGTCGTCACCGCCGGCACGCTGACCGAGGAGGCGCTGCTCGATGCGCGCAGCGACAATTGGTGCGTCGCGATCGGCGAGGCGGCGGGCGCGGTGGCACTCGCCGCCGCCGACGTCTCCACCGGGCGGTTCGAGGTGATCGACTGTTCCATCGACGCGCTCGGTGCCGAGCTGGCGCGGCTCGGCGCGGCGGAGGTCGTGGCGTCCGAAGCCTCGGACCAGGCCGCCGCCGCGACGACGCTGCGGCCGAAGCAGACGTTCGACAGCGGCAGCGGCGAGACGCGGCTGAAGGCGCTGTTCGGCGTCGCGACGCTCGACGGCTTCGGCCAGTTCAGCCGCGCCGGGCTTGCCGCGGCGGGCGGGCTGATCGCCTATCTGGAACATACCGCCAAGGGCGCCCTGCCCTTCCTGCGCCCGCCGCGGCTCAGCCAGGCCGCCGAGACGATGGCGATCGACGCGGCGACGCGCGACAGCCTCGAACTGACCTGCACCACCGGCGGCCAGCGCAAGGGCAGCCTGCTCGACTGTATCGACCGGACGGTGACGGGCGCCGGCGCGCGGCTGCTGGCGAGCGATCTCGGTGCGCCGCTGATGGACAAGGCGGCGATCGACGCGAGGCTCGATCTCGTCCAGCATTTCCATGACGCCACCGGCCAGCGCGAACAGGTCCGTGCGGCGTTGCGGGCGCTGCCCGATATTGGCCGGGCGCTCGGGCGGCTGGCGGCGGGACGCGGGTCGCCGCGCGATCTGGGGCAGCTTCGCGACGGGCTCGACGGGGCGTGGCATCTCGGCGAGCGGCTGGCGCAGATCGATGCGCCGCTCGCGCTGCTCGATCGCGTCGCGCCGCGACTGCGCGGCCATGGCGCGCTGATCGACCTGCTCAAGCGCGCGCTCGTCCCCTCGCCGCCGATCGAGGCGAGCGACGGCGGTTATATCGCCGCGGGCTATGACGTCGCGCTCGACGAATTGCGCGACACCGGCGCGGGCGGCCGTCGCGCGATCGCCGCGCTGGAGGCCGAGATGAAGGCGGCGACCGGCATCGCCACGCTGAAGATCCGCCACAACAACGTGCTCGGCTATCACGTCGAGGTGCCGGCGCGATCCGCCGATCCGCTGATGAAGCCCGACAGCGGCTTCACCCATCGCCAGACGCTGGCGGGCGTCGTTCGCTTCAATACGCCGGCGCTGCACGAGGTCGCCGCGCGCGTGTCGCAGGCGGGGGCGCATGCGCTCGCCGCCGAGGCCGCGCATCTCGAGGAGCTGACCGCCGCCGCGCTCGCGCATCGGGAGGCGATCGCCGCCACCGCCGACGCGCTCGCCCGGATCGACGTCGCCGCAGCGCTCGCCGAGCGGGCGGCGGAGGGGCAATGGGCGCGGCCGGCGCTCGCCGACCATCCCTGTTTCGACGTCGTCGGCGGGCGGCATCCGGTGGTCGAGGCGGCGGTGGCGAAATCGGGCGACCGGTTCGTCGCCAACGACTGTACGCTCACCCCCGATTCGCGGCTGTGGCTGGTGACGGGGCCGAACATGGGCGGCAAGTCGACCTTCCTGCGCCAGAATGCGCTGATCGCGGTGCTCGCGCAGACCGGCAGCTACGTTCCCGCCACCAAGGCGACGCTCGGCATGGTCGACCGGTTGTTCAGCCGCGTCGGTGCGTCGGACAATCTCGCGCGGGGTCGTTCGACCTTTATGGTCGAGATGGTCGAGACCGCGGCGATCCTCGCGCAGGCGACGCCGAACAGCTTCGTCATCCTCGACGAGGTCGGCCGCGGCACCTCGACCTATGACGGGCTCGCCATCGCCTGGGCGGTGGTCGAGGCGATCCACGAGGACAATCGCTGCCGCTGCCTGTTCGCGACGCATTACCACGAGCTGACCCGGCTGGCCGAGCGCTGCGAGGCGCTGACGCTGCACCACGTCCGCGCGCGCGAGTGGAAGGGCGAGCTGGTACTGCTCCACGAGCTGAGCACCGGGCCGGCGGACCGGAGCTATGGCCTCGCGGTGGCGCGGCTGGCGGGGATGCCGCCGGCGACGGTGGCGCGCGCCAAGGCGGTGCTGGCGAAGCTGGAGGCGGGCCGGGCGAAGACCGGCGGGCTGGCGGCGGGGCTCGACGACCTGCCGCTGTTCGCTGCCGCGCAGGTGGCGGAGGAGGAGACGTGCGACGCGATCCGTGCTGAGGTCGAGTCGCTCGACGTCGATGCGCTGACCCCGCGCGAGGCGCTCGATACGCTGTACCGGCTGAAGGCGTTGGCGCGGGAGGGCTGACGCAAAGTCCTCCCCCGCAAGGGGGAGGTGGCGCCGCGAAGCGGTGA
>NZ_SCMZ01000044.1:0-32084 GCF_005503285.1 Sphingomonas sp. 2SG | reverse complement strand
CCCTACAACCCCCGCACGCCCGCCCGCGCGCGCCGCCCGAGCATCAGCTCGCTCAGCGCCCACACCAGAGCGTCCGCCCGGTCCGGCGAACGCCCCGGCCCGTGATAGCCGCCCCCCGCGACCAGCCCGCACATCTCGTCCTCCAGCGCGGCGAACCGGCCGCAATGCCGCACCCGGTCGCGCTCGTAGAGCGTCGCCACCGGCTCGGCGCGCGCCACCTTGCCGCGGCTCGCGTGCACCAGCGTCACCGGCAAAGCGACGTCCGCGGCGAGCAGCACCGATCGCACCATCGTCCCGCCCTGATTGGCCTCCGCCACCACCCGGTCGGCACGATGCCGCGCCGCGCAAGCCGCCACCGCGCGCGCCCAGCCCTCCGGCGATGCCGCCGCGACGCTCGCATCCTCCAGCACGTAAGCGAGGCCATTGGCGTCGCGCCCGACCGCGACGATCCCGCAGGCATCGCCCGTGCCGGCGTCGCTGCCCGCCGGCGGGTCGACGCCGATCACGACGCGCACCAGCCCCTCGGGCGCGACGCCGCGGCTCGCCTCGATCCGCGCCCGCGACCACAAGGCACCGGCGAGGTCCTCGATCATCTCGCCGTCCAGCTCCTGCCGGCCCAGCCGCGTACCGCCATAGGCCTCCTCGACGTGATTGACGAAGACCGCGGGCAGGAACGGATTGTCGCGCGTCGCCCCGCGCGTCTCGACCAGCCCGCGCGTGCGCAGCAGCCGCTTCATCAGCGCGGTCGGCCGCGGCGTCGTCGTGACCACCACCCGCGGCTGCACGCCACGCCGCAGCCCCATCAGCAGATTGTCCCAGGCGGCATCGCCGCGCCGCCATTTCGCCAGCTCGTCGCACCAGGCGGCGCTGTGTTCGGGACCGCGCAGCTGATCGGGCGCATCCGCCGAATAGATCCGTGCCATCGCGCCATTGGGCCAGTGAATCTCGCCCCGCGACACCGTATAGCGCGGCGTCTGTCCGGTCTTGGCGACGGCGCGCAGCCCGCTCGGCCCCTCGATCATCACCCGGCGCACGTCCGCCGCGGTCGCGCCGACCAGCGCGATCTGCGCCTCGCCGTCGGCACCGGCGACCGCGGTCACCCATTCCGCGCCGGCGCGCGTCTTGCCGAAGCCGCGCCCGGCGCGGATCAGCCAGATCCGCCAATCGCCCGCCGCCGGCGGCGCCTGCCCGTCCTGCGCCCAGCCGCCCACCCAGCGCTCCGCGACTTCGCGCCGCACCGGCCTCGGCAGCGAGCGGACCAGCCAGGTACGCTCCGCTTCGGACAGTCCGGCGAGCGTCGCGATGATATCGCTCGTCGCCTCGCTCATGCCGCCGTCTCGCCCTGCTTGCGCTTGGCGAGCACCGCGAGCCGCCGGAGGATCAGCGCGTCGCTTTCCTCGCGCGTCGTCACCTGTCGCGGCGGTTTGCCGCGCTGCTCGCGCCCGGCCCGCCGCTGGTCGTGCCAGACGAGCAGCCGCAGCCCATGCTCCCAGTCAAAGCGGCCCGTGCCGGTGTCCGCCGCCGCCGCATCGCCCCCCGACAGGACATAGGCCATCGCCTGCGTCTCGATCGTCAGATAGCCCGCGTCGAGCGCCGCGCGCCAGGCGGCGCGGAAGGCGGCGTTGGTCCGCTGCCGGTAATAGGCCTGCGCCGGATCGATCCCGATCCGGCGCGCCGCCGCGCTGATGTTTCCGGTGCGCGACAGATGATCCATGAACGCGCCGGTCAGCGCCGCCGTCCACCGCAGGCGTCGCCCGCGCTCGGGCAGCACGATCGCGATCGTCTCGCGCCGATCGCACGTCGCCCCGTCTTGGTGTGCCGCGATACGCTCCGCCATCGTCCGCCCCCCGTTCGCCGAAACGCGATCGGGCCGGCAGCGACGAGGCATCCACCCCGACCGCTCCGGCCCGACCCGCAATTCCTCATCGTTCCCGTTATGTACCCGGAGAGCGTGACGATGTCAAGCCTTTTGTACCAAATAGGATAGTGCTATTTTCATACGTGCTCGTACTTTTGCACTGGGTGAAGCTGAAAGCGGTAACATGCGATAATCACACGCATTCGCGCATCGACCTGTCCAACAAATTGTGTCACAAACGGGTGTATCGCAGCACAGGATGTGTCTGCCGGACCGTCGTCTTGCGCAATTCTGCACCCGCCATGGTTCCCGGCACATCGATCAGGACGGGCCATTCGGCAATGACCAACCATCGTACATCGCTGAATGGAAAAGGCTTTTTATGAGGATGGCATTGGGTCCGGCTGCGCATGGCCTGATCGGCCGCGACCTCACCGTGATCGAGGTCGATTCGGCCTATGAGACGATTCTCGGCCTGCCGCGCGACGCGCTCGTCGGCCGCTCGGTGTTGGACACGCTCGCCGACGGCGACCGCAAGGCCGGCGAGCGGCAATTGCAGCATATCCTCGACACCGGCGAGGCGCGCTTCTTCACCCAGCGCCACGTCCGTGCCGACGGCAGCGCGCTCTGGGTCAATCTGCACGTCTCGCGCATGGGCCTCGGCGACGACCGCCGCCTGGTTGTGACGTGCCAGCCGCTGCGCGAACAGACCACCTCGCCCTCGACCGTCGAATCGCAATGGCGGATGGCGCGGCTGCTGCTCAGCGCGATCCGCAGCGGCAAGCAATCCTTCGGCCAGGCGCTCATCGGCAACCCCGCGACCGAGATCCTGCTCAGCGCCTATGTGGCGGAGGCGGAGGCCAAGGCGATCCTGGGCGGCGAGGTCGCGGAACGGATCGCGGTCGACTGGCAGCTCGCGCGCCGCTGGCTGCTCGCGCTCGGCAACGCCGGCTTCATCGAGCTGGAACGGCCCGGCCCGATCATGGCGGACACGCCGATCCGGCTCAGCCCACAGGCACTGACGATGTTGGAAGCGATCTTCGGCTCGCTCCTCGCCGTCGCGCAGGGCGCGCCAGTGGAGGCCTAGGATCGACGTCCGTTCAAATCCTCCCGCGCCAGGGGAAGGAAGTAATGAAGATCGCCGCTCCTGCCTGTTCAGCGCGACCGCATCGCGGCCCGCGACCGCAACGCCAGCCGCGCCCGCGCCAGCCATCCACGCGGCACGGGCTCCCGCTGCTGATCGCCCGGCAGCGGCTCGAATTCATGCGGTTCGAACGGTACGTGCGCCAGATCGAGCATCAGGCCGGTGACGTCCTTCGACAGGCTGGCATGGTTGTCGGCATCGAATGTCGCACGCAAGGCCTGACCCAGCGGCTGCAACTTGGCATCCTGCCCGCGCCACCGCTCGTCGTCTTCATCCTTGCCGATGCCGCTGCCGTCCATGATTGCCGCCCTCGTCCATCACCCCAACGAACGGCGCGGCCACTGGTTCAGTCGCGGGATGCCGGCCCTTCCGGTGGTTCGCCGGCACCGTCATCGTCCCCGCCGGATGCATCGCCGTCGGCCACCGCCGCCTCGCCGCCGCCGTAGCAGCGGTCGAGATAATGGTTGGCGATGATGTAGTGCGCACGGACCGCTTCGGGGTGGGTGGCGCGCTGCGCCAGCTCCAGTTCGGTCTCCGCCCGTGCATAGAAATAAGTCGTGTCGTCGCGCATGTCCGTGGCTTTCAGGCGATACGTAGATCGCGAAGTCTATAGGGTGGCGGCCGCGCCGCCGATCAATGGCAGCGCCGCTGCGGCAGCGTCGATCCGCCCGATCGGGTCAACGGCTCGCCGCATCGGCGAGACCCGCCCAGGCGGCGATCTCCGCATCGGCATGGCCATGGACGACCAGCTCGCCCGCACGCTCCGCCGCCAGGTCGACCGTCACCGTGCCGCGCCATTCCCACGTCGCATTGCCCGACAGGCTGACCATCGCATCGCGCGCCACCTGCGCGCGCACCAGCCCGCCCTTGTTGAAGACGGTGATCGGCGCGTCATACGCCAACCGCCCGGTCAGGCACGCGGCGAAGGCGGAGGCCGCCATCGCGCTGCCGCAGCTGTCGGTCAGGCCGACGCCGCGCTCGAACGTCCGCACGAACAGATCCGCCCCGCGCACCTCGACGAACGATACGTTGGCACGATTGGGCAGCCAGTCCGGCGCCGCCTCGCACACATGGCCCAGCGCGACCAGCTCCGCCTCGTCGACGCGATCGACGAAGGTCACCAGATGCGGATTGGGCATCGCGACCGCGGTGAACAGCCGCTCACTTCCCAGCGGCGGCACGACCGCCTCGACGATCCGCGCGCCCGCGCCGTGCAGCGGCCAGGCGGCGGCGTCGAGCCCCGCCGGCCCCGCCGTCTCGCGCACCGTATAAACGCCCGGCGCCAAATCGGCATCGCGCACCACCGCCGCGCTCGACGTCTTCAGCTTCACCTGCGCCGCCTCGATCCCCAGCGCCTCGAAGCCCAGCCGCGCCACGCAGCGCAGCCCGTTGAGGCACGTCTCCGCCTCGCTCCCGTCCGAATTCAGCATCACCATGGAAAACTGATGATTTTCAGCGCCTTGGCCGAGCAAAAGCAGACCGTCACCGCCCACCGGTCCACGGCGGTCGGCGAGCGCCCGTGCCACCGCCGCCCATTCGGCAGCGGACAGATCGAGCGCGCGCGCGTCGATCAACGGAAAATCATTGCCCGAGCCATGGCATTTCACGAAATCGAACTGCACCACATCCATCCCACTGCCGCCCTTATGGGCCGCTTATGTTCTCGTCCGGCGGCGCCGATACACCCGCGGTGCCGGTCACGGCAAACGATAATGATCCGCCAACCGGTCGAGCGCCAGCGTCAGCACCAGCCGTCCGGCGCGCGCCGGCCAGCCCAGCGCCTTCTCCGCGGCGGGCAGCCCCTCGCCAGCGCAGATCACCCGCCACGCGACATCGGCGAGGCCCTTGCCCGCCGCGGCGAGCGCGGCGTCGAACCGCCGCTTGGCGGCGATCTGCGCGGTCGTCGGGTCGAGCCCCGAGCCGCCACCGCCGTCGACGCGCGCCGCCCAGCGCATCGTCACCCGCGGCCCGAGCGCCGCCGTCTCGTAATCGCCGCGCAACCGCTCCCCCGCCTCGAACTGGCGCGCATCGACCAGCCCGCGCGCGCGCAACCAGCCCAAGGGCGATTCGGCGAGGTTCACCGTCACGCTGCGCCCCGTGCCTGCCGTCCGCTCGACCAATTCCCGCATCGTCGCCTCCATCCGAGTCGCAAACCGGCTTGCCACAACGTCAGCTTTGTAGGACAGAGAAATAACCGCAGCGGTTAGGACGCAGAGATGATCACGGCCATTCGAGAGGTGCGTAGAGCGAAGAACCTGACCCTCGAGGAGGTCGCCCGCCGCTGCGTCCCGCCGACGACCGCGCAGACCATCGGCCGGCTCGAGACCGGCACGCGCACCGTCTCGGTGGCGTGGCTCAACCGCATCGCCGCCGCGCTGGAGGTCGCGCCCGCCGATCTCGTCACGCTCCCCGACCGCGCGACACTGCCCGTCGCCGCGACGCTCGACGCCGAGGGCGCGCACGCCCCGCGCCAGCCGCTCACGCTCGTCCCGCCGCAGCCCGCCCCCGGCGGCGTCGCGATCAGCGTCACCGGCAGCATCGGCGACTATCGCGCCGGCGACGCGCTATGGTGCGACCTGCGCGCACCCGAGCATTTCGGCCAGGCGCTCAACCGCGACGTCCTCGTCCCCCTCCCCGCCGGCCGCTTCCTTTTCGCCCGCCTGATCGGCCGCGACGGCGACGCGCTGCTGCTCCTCCCGCTAACCCCCAACGCACGTCCGACGTCGATCACGTCACCAGCGTGGTTGGCACAAGCCTCGCGACTGATCCGGACGTTGTAAGATTCGCGTGAAGTCACAGCCTGTTACGCACCCCCCAAAAATACCGTTTGCCCTGAGCCTGTCGAAGGGCAGGTAGGACTCAGGCCCTTCGACAAGCTCAGGGCAAGCGGGGATGGCGGCCGACAAGGCTGACCGGGCGCGATTGCGCCTCTGCAAAATGCTGCTTCTCCTTCGCGTCTTCGCGTCTTCGCGCGAACCAGACCTTCTGGAACAGCGACCCGCTTTAGCTGCACCGCAACATCTGCTACAGGCGCGCCTATGCTCAACCTCAACGGCATCACCGTGCGCCTCGGCGGCCGCACGATCCTCGACGGCGCGACCGCGGCGCTGCCGCCCGGCGGGCGGATCGGGCTGATCGGCCGCAACGGCGCCGGCAAGTCTACGCTCGTCCGCGTCATCGCCGGCATGCTCGAACCCGACGACGGCTCGGCCGACATGCCGAAAGGCGCGCGCCTCGGCTATATCGCGCAGGAGGCGCCCTCCGGCACCGCGACGCCGTTCGAGACGGTGCTCGCCGCCGACAAGGAGCGCGCCGCGCTGATGATCGAATCGGAGACGAGCGAGGACCCCGACCGGCTCGGCGACGTCTACGAGCGCCTCATCGCGATTGACGCCTATACCGCGCCGATGCGCGCCGCGCAGATCCTGCTCGGCCTCGGCTTCGACGAGGACATGCAGCAGCGCCCGCTCGACAGTTTCTCGGGCGGCTGGAAGATGCGCGTCGCGCTCGCCGCCTTGCTCTTCTCGCAGCCCGACCTGCTGCTGCTCGACGAGCCCTCCAACCACCTTGATCTCGAGGCGGTGATGTGGCTCGAGGATTTCCTCGTCAACTACAAGGCGACGATCGTCGTCGTCAGCCACGAGCGCGACTTCCTCAACAACGTGGTGGACAATATCCTCCACCTCCAGAACGGCAAGATCACGCTCTACGCAGGCGGCTACGACAGTTTCGAGCGCCAGCGCGCCGAGCGGATGGCGCAGCTCGCCGCCGCCAAGGCCAATCAGGACGCGCAACGCGCCAAGCTCCAGGATTACGTCGCGCGCAATTCGGCGCGCGCGTCGACCGCCAAACAGGCGCAGAGCCGGCAGAAGATGCTCGCCAAGATGCAGCCGATCGCCGAGCTCGCCAACGATCCGTCGCTGTCGTTCGACTTCCCCGATCCCAGCGAATTGCGCCCGCCGCTCATCACGCTCGACATGGCGAGCGTCGGCTATGCCGAGACGCCGATCCTCAAGCGGCTCAACATGCGACTCGACCCCGACGATCGCGTCGCGCTGCTCGGCCGCAACGGCAACGGCAAGACCACGCTCGCCCGCCTGCTCGCCGCGCAGCTCGCGCCGATGGACGGCGAGATGAACGCTTCCGGTAAAATGAAGGTCGGCTATTTCACCCAGTACCAGGTGGAGGAACTCGACGCCGACGACACGCCGCTCGAACATATGACCCGCATCATGCGCGGCGCCAGCCCCGCCGCGGTGCGCGCGCAGCTCGGCCGCTTCGGCTTCTCAGGCGACAAGGCGGTTGGCAAGGTCGGCAAGATGTCGGGCGGCGAGAAGGCGCGGCTCGCGCTGGCGCTCATCACCCGCGACGCGCCGCATATGCTGATTTTGGACGAGCCGACCAACCACCTCGACGTCGACGCGCGCGAGGCGCTGATCCAGGCGCTCAATTCCTATACCGGCGCGGTCGTGCTGGTCAGCCACGATCGCCACATGCTCGAGATGACCGCCGACCGGCTGGTGCTGGTCGACGGCGGCACCGCGAAGGAGTTCGACGGCAGCCTCGACGATTACATCGCCTTTGTATTGGCGGGCGACAAACAGCCCGAGGCCAAGGGCAAATCGGGGGCGAAGAAGGAGAAGGGCAAGCCGATCGACCGCGACGCCGACAAGGCGCGCCGGAAGACGATCCGCGACTGCGAGGCGGAGATCGCCAAGCTCACCACCGACCGCAACGCAATCGACCGCGCGATGTTCGATCCCAAGACCGCCGAACCGCGCTACGCCAAGCTGGCGATGGGCGAATTGATGAAGCGCCGCGCCGACGTGCAGGCGCAGATCGAGGCGGCGGAAGCAACGTGGCTCGAAGCGACCGAGGCGCTGGAGACGGCTTAAGGGAGCGCCTGCTACGTAAGGTTGCAGGACGGTCACGACGGCATCGAACGCGCGAAGCATCCGCGGCGTGTCAGGCGTGCGCTATCCTCCCGTCACCCCGGCCTTGTGCCGGGGTCCCGCTTCTTTCTCATCGGTGACGAAAAACGGGATGCCGGATCAAGTCTGGCATGACGGACGGATGACAGCAGCTCCATGACATCGCAGCCAACCCATGCTACTCGTCATCTCCGATCGGTGGTCGGCCGCACCGTTTGCCTCGCGCAACATCGCGGTTGCACTTAAATCCTTCCAATCATAAGCAACTTCCCGGTTGCGACAGGCGCAACCGAAAGGTTGCCGATGCCTCCCTCCACGCCGATGCCAAAGCCGGTGCAGGCCGCCCGCCTCTTCGCGGCGCTATCGGACCCCACGCGGCTGTCGCTGCTCATCATCCTGCGCAGCGGCCCCGGCCGCTCGATCGCACGGCTGTCCACCAATGCCGGCATGACGCGCCAGGCAGTCACCAAGCATCTGCGCGTGCTCGAAGACGCCGGCCTCGTCACCGTCGAACGGCTCGGTCGCGAGACCCATTACCGCAGCAAGCCCGGTGCGCTCGACGTCGCGCGTCGCACGCTGGACGCCATCGCCGGCGATTGGGCGGCGCTCCGCCCCCCGCCCGCCGCGGGCTGACGATCCCGGGCAAGAAAAAGGCGCGGGAGTCGCCCCCCGCGCCGTCCGCATGTCCTGAGGCAACGCTCAGCCCTCGACGTCGTCCTCACCCGCGGCATCCGCGGCCGGCCGCTCGAACCATGCCTCGACCTCGCCCGACAGCTTCAGCGTCAGCGGACGGCCGTGGCGGTCGACCTTCTTGCCCAAGGCGACGCGGATCCAGCCGGCGGGGCGGTCATATTCCTCGACGTCGCGGCGCTCGGCGCCCTTGAAGCGGATGCCGATGCCGCGCTCCAGCGCGGCCTGGTCGAAATAGGGGCTCGACGGATCGGTCGACAGGCGATCGGGGGGCGTATCGGTCATGGCGCCGCGCTTAGCGGCATCGCCCCGGCCCCGCTACGAAAAAGCGGCGCGGACAAGATGTCCGCGCCGCCTTCCCGACGAAACTGCCGCAAGCGTCAGTAGCCGTAACCATATCCGTAGCGCGGGCCGTAATCATAATAGCGCTCGCGGACCACCACGCGCGGCGGCGGGGGCGGCGGCGCGTAATATTCGTCCCGATAAACCACCCGCGGCGGCGGCGGCGGCGCATCGTAATAATAGCCGCGGTCATAATAGCGATCGCGGTTGCTGCCCGCGACCGCCGCACCGATGCCGAGCCCGACGATGCCGCCGAGCAACGCACCCGCCGCGACGCTGCCGCCGTTGCCACGGTGGTAATGGCGATAGCCGCCCCAACGCTGCGCATCCGCCGGCGCGGCGGCCGTCAGCGCGGTCGCGGCAAGCGCGATCCCCAGACCTGCTTTCTTCAACATCGCATTCATCACGTCGAACCTCCTCTAACACGACGCTCGGAGTATCTGGTCCAAACGCACAGAGCGGCGAGCGTGTTGCATGTCGTTTAGGCGAGTCGGGCTGAACCGAGCCGGAATGCGGCGTTCATCCGCGGTTTAGCCGCCATGCCGATCGAGGACGGTCCGCCGCTCAGTTCACCCAGCCGCCGTCGATGACATGCACCGCGCCGGTGGTGAACGCCGCCTCGTCGCTCGCCAGATACAAGGCCAGCGCGGCGATCTCCTCGGCCCGGCCGAGCCGCCCCATCGGCTGGCGCGCGATGAATGCCGCCTGCGCCGCCGCATAATCTCCGGTGTCGTGCAGCCGCTGCTGCAACGACGGCGTGTCGATCGTGCCGGGGCAGATCGCGTTGCAGCGAATGCCCTGGCCGACGAAATCGGCGGCGACCGCCTTGGTCAGGCCGATGACGCCCGCCTTGGTCGCGCCGTAAGCGAAGCGGTTGGGAATGCCCTTCACCGAGCTGGCGATCGACGAGACGTTGACGATCGCGCCGCCGCCGCCCGCCAGCATCGCCGGCAGGAAGGCGCGGACGGTGCGATACATCGCGGTCATGTTGATCGCGATCGCCTGATCCCATTCCGCCTCGCTGCAATCGAGGATGGTGCCGGCGTGGACGATGCCGGCGACGTTAGCGAGCACGTCGATCCGCCCGATCTCCGCCGCCAGCGCGGTCACCGCCGCGCCGTCGGTGACGTCGAGCGCGCGCGTCTCGCAACCGACGATCCCGTCGAGCGCGTCGAGGTCGCGGTCGGTGGCGATCACCCGCGCCCCCTCGGCGGCGAATCGCTCCGCCGTCGCGCGGCCGATGCCGCGCGCCGCTGCGGTGACCAAAGCCACCTTGCCATCCAGTCGTTTACTCATGCTGCAGTCCTGCGTTGGGCGATCGGCAGGCAGGCCGGGCCGATCGGGTCGAAAGCCTTGTAGGTGAGGATGAATTCGCGATGGCCCAGCTCTTCGGAGACGCTGCGCTGCCCGCCCGCGACGGCAAGCACCGCATCGACGATCTCGGCGCCCACCTCGTCCAGCGTCGCCGCGCCTTCCAGGATACGGCCGGCGTTGATGTCCATGTCGGCGGCGAGGCGGCGCGCGGTCTCGGGATTGGCGCACACCTTGATGACCGGCGCGATCGCCGATCCCACCACGGAGCCGCGCCCGGTGGTGAAGATCGTCAGGTGACAGCCCGACGCGATCATCTCGACGATCTCCGCATTGTCGGAGATGTTGGGGAAGCCGAAGCGCGGCTCGCCGTCGGGCACCACGTCGAGCAGATACAGCCCGCCCGCCGGCGGCACGTCGCCGGGCTTGATGATGCCGCTGATCGGCGAGGAGCCCGATTTGGAATAGGCCCCCATCGATTTCTCTTCCTGCGTCGTCAGCCCGCCCTCGGCATTGCCGGGGGCGAAGCTGCCGAAGCCCATGATCGTATAGTAACGTTCGGCCTTGGCGACGCTGGCGATCAATTCCTCGCCCAGTTCGGGGGTGATCGCGCGATCGGCCATGATCCCCTCGCAGCCGACGAGTTCACCCGTCTCCTCGAAGATGCAGGTCGCGCCGGCGCCGACGAGCGTATCGAAGGCGCGGCCGACCGCCGGATTGGCGGTGATGCCGCTGGTGCCGTCCGAGCCGCCGCAGATCGTGCCGACGACCAATTCATCGATCCCCATCGCCACGCGCTCCACACCGGCGATCTCCGCCTGCACGCGTGCCACCGCGGCGAGGCCGGCGGCGATCGTCGCGGCGGTGCCGCCCGTCTGCTGGATGACGAGCAGCTCGGCCGGCCGCCCGCTCGCCGCGACCAGCGCCTGCAGCCGCTCGCGATCGAAGCTCTCGCAGCCGAGCGAGACGATCACCAGTCCGCCGACGTTGGGATGTGTCGCCACCGCCTCCATCACCTTGGCGGCATAGGCATTGGGATAGCAGCCGGGAAAGCCGATCAGATGGACGTCGGGATCGTCCGCCTTGTCGACGATCCGCCGCGCGACGTGATGCGCGCATTCGACAAGATAGGCGACCGCGACGGTGTTGCGGATGCCCTTGCGGCCGTCGGCGCGCGCATAGCCGCGGATCATGCCCGTGCCTCGGTCATCGTCACGCGCGTGTGGCTGGCGATATAGTCGCTTTTCATATTGTGCATATGGACCCAATCGCCGGTATCGGCCGCCGCGGTCATCGACCCGATCGGCGCGCCATATTTGATGACCTTGTCGCCCAGCGCGAGGCGATGCCGCGCGATCTTGTGGCCGACGGTGATGCCCTCGCGCGCTGGCACGGTGCCGCCGCCGATCGGCAGCACGTCGCCCGCCGCGATCGGCGCGACGCAGATCAGGACGTTGTCGTCGGGGTGGAGCAGGATCAACTGGTTGGTCACGGTAGACGTCGGCTCCGGTTGCGGGAGGGGATCGAGCAGCGGCCAGGCGGCGGCGGGCACCGGCGTCGCGATCCGCGCCACCATCGCCGCGACCTGATCCTCGCCGACCAGCCCGGCGACGACGCAGGCGACCGCCGGGTGGCGCAGCGGGAAATGCAACGCCGCGGTCGGCAGCGCCACCCCCGCCTGCGCACAGGCGGCGGCGAGCGCCCGGGTCCGCGCGACGATCGCCGCGTCGGGCGCGGCGTAATCGTAATGCAGCCGCTGCGGATCGGCCTCGGCGGGGTCGGCGGCGAGGATACCGCTATTGTACGGGCCGCCGACGATCACCCGCACGCCGCGCTCGGCGCAGCGATCGAGCAGCCGCGCCGCGCTGCGGTCGAGCAGCGTATAGCGTCCGGCGAGCAGGATGACGTCGAGATCGACGTGGTCGAGCAATTCGTCGCACACCGCGATCTCGTTGACGCCGATGCCGATTCCCCCGACCGCGCCGGCCTCCTTCAAGCCAACCATCGCCGCATGCCCGCCGTCGAGGAAGGCGTCGAGATGGCGGGGATGATCGTCGCCATGCGTCATCCGGCCGAGATCGTGCGCGAACAACAGGCCGACGCGCTCGCGTTGCAGCCGCGCGAGGCTCGCCGCGAACGACGCACGGATGCCGTCCGCACCGTAATCGAACGCCGGCTCGAACGGATCGGCATCGACGAAGCCGTGCCGGGTGCCCTGCGCTTCGGTCGGTACCAGCAGCCGCCCGACCTTGGTCGAGACCAGCGCCCGCCCCGCCGGGTCGTGCGCGGCGAGCGCCGCCCCCAGCCGCCGCTCGGCAAGGCCGAAGCCATAATGCGGCGCGGTGTCGAAATAGGCGATCCCGGCCGCGAGCGCCGCGGCGACCGTCGCCATCGCCTCGTCATCGCCGACGACGCGATAGAGATTACCGATCGCCGCGGTTCCCATGCCGAAACGCGGCAGCGCGGCCACGCTCACGCCGTCACCGCCGTGCCGCGATGCAGTCGCGCGAACAGCGCGACGCCGACGAAACAGGCGGCGGGCACCAGCATCGCGAAGCGGATCGACCCGATGTCGGAGACATAGCCCATCACCGCGGTCAGCACCGCGCCGCCGATGATCGCCATCACCAGCAGCGACGCCCCCGGCTTGGTCAGCGGTCCGAGCCCGCGCAGCGTCAGCACGAAGATCGTCGGATACATGATCGACATCAGCGCGCTCGACAGCACCAGCGCCGCCACGCCGACCGGCCCGCCGACGAATGCGGCAACCGCGCACAGCAATGCATCGACGGCTGCGAAGATCAGCATCAACCGCGCGCCCGAAATACGCGCCATCAGCGCCGCGCCGACGAACCGTCCGGCCATGAACAACGCCAGCGACAGCGTCAGCAGCCACGCCGCGCGCTGCGTGCCGAGCGACGGCAGCTCGACCGCGACATAGCGGATGAGGAAACTCCACACCCCGACCTGCGCGCCGACGTAGAGGAATTGCGTGCCCACCCCGGCGAGATAGCGCGGCGACGCCAGCAATTTGCGATAGGCGCCGGGCGTGCGTGCCTCGGGTTCGCTGGGCCGCGTCGCGACCGCGGGAAAGCGCGTGACGACGATCACCGCCGCCCAGGCGAAGACGAGCAAGGCGATGACGAGATACGGCAGCCGCACCGCCGAGGCGGCGGCGACGTCGCCCGCGCGCTCGTCGGCGAGGATGAAGGTCGCGCCGAGCGTCACGCCGGCGATCGAGCCCAACGGATTGAATGCCTGCGCGAGGTTGAGCCGCCGCTCCGCGGTCTCCGCGCTGCCGAGCGCGGCGACCATCGGATTGGCCGCGGTTTCGAGGAAGGCGAGGCCGCTGGCGATGACGAACAGCGCGAGCAGGAAGAAGCCGTAGCTCAGCATCAGCGACGCCGGCCAGAACAGCAAGGCACCGATGCCGAACAGCACCAGCCCCTGCACCACCGCGGTCTTGTAGCCGAACCGCTGCATCACGATCGCGCCGGGAATCGCGAAGCAGAAATAGCCGAGGTAGAAGGCCGACTGGACGAGGCCCGATTGCAGATCGCTCAACGTGAACACCGCACGGAAATGTGCGATCAGGATGTCGTTGAGATTGTTGGCCATGCCCCACAGGAAAAACAGGCCGATCGTCAGCAGCAGCGCGCCGCGACCGGCGGGCATTGCGCCATCATCGTCCTGTACGGCGACGCTCGGGTTCATTAAACCTCTCCCACTCTCTCCACGAACGGTCGCGGTTCGCGGGATTTGACCGAGGGTCTATGCCCTCCCGCCGCGATATGAAATGTAAAAATCACTTTCATCTGCGGATTTTCCTTGCCACGCTGCTCACTTACGGGGTGGGATGGCGAAGCGACGGGACGAGGGACACGGCGTCGCCCAATTGCTCCGTCACCTCCCCGGTGGCCCCCGGGAACGGGTGACGGGTGGACGGAAGAACGGCGGCAAGCCGCAACGTAAGAATGACGACCCGGGGGAGGGCATATGACGACCAAAGTGCGCTATCAGGCGCCCGCATTGACCAAGGGGCTCGAAATCCTCGAGCTGCTCGCCGCGTCGAGCGCGCCGCTCACCATGTCGGACGTCTCGACCGCGCTCGGCCGCTCGGTCAGCGAGATCTTCCGGATGCTGCAGGTGCTCGAGGCGCATCGCTACATCGCGCGCGGCGACGACGGCTATCGGCTCACCAACCGGCTCTTCGCGCTCAGCATGGGACAGCCGCCGGTGCGCGATCTCGTCTCCACCGCGCTGCCGGTGATGCGGACGCTGGCCCGCCAAACCGGGCAGAGCTGCCACCTCGTCGTCGTCTCGGGCGCGGAGATGGTGGCGATCGCCGGGGTCGAGGCGCCGGGCCTCTCCGGCTTTGCGGTGCGCGTCGGCTATCGCCGGCCACTCCACCGCTCCGCCTCGGGCCGCATCCTGCTCGCCTTCCAGCCCGAGGACACGCGTGCGGCGATGCTCGACGAGGTTCGCGCCACCGGTGACACGATCGACGACGCCGCGCTCGCCACCCAGCTCGCCGCGATCCTCGCCGCAGGCGGCGGCACGTCGCCGAGCCCGCTGCTCAACGGCATCACCGATCTGTCCGTCCCGATCCTGTCGTTCGGCGCCGCCCGCGCCGCGCTCACCGTGCCGTTCGTCGACGGCCCCGGCAGCCTGGTACCGATCGCCCAAACGCAGGACGTGCTGCGCGCCGCCGCCGCGACCATTGCCGCGGCGCTCGATCCAGCGCTCGGCGATCTCGCCGGCACGGCCGAGACCGCATGAACCGCCGGATGGCGGCCATCCCGTTCACGCTGGCGGCGCTGCTGCTCGCCAGCGGCGCGCAGGGGCGCGACTATCTGAGCGCGCCGCCACGTCGCACTGCAGTCGAGAAGGATTGGGGTCCGTGGCTCGGTCCCTATCGCGCGCGGCTGGTGCCGGTGCTGATGGAGGATTTCGGCGAACGCTATCTCTACGCGCCCGCCAATGCGGCGCTGCCACCGCCGCGCGCTGGTGAGCAGCGCGTCGTCTTCCTCGGCGACTCCATAACCGACCGCTGGGATCTCGCCGCCAGCTTCCCCCGCCAGCCCTATGTCAATCGCGGCATCGGCGGGCAGGTAACCGCGCAATTGCTGCTGCGCTTCCTGCCCGACGTCGTGGCCCTGCGGCCCGCGGCCGTGGTGATCCTCGCCGGCGTCAACGACGTGCAGGGCGTGCTGCAACGCGAGACCCCCGAGCAGATCGAGGACCATTGGCAGGCGATGGCCGACATCGCCGACCGCCACGGTATCGCGGTGGTGTTCGGCGCGCTGCTGCCGGTCAACGATTACACCCCCGCCGCGCGCGACGTGGTGCGCGAGCGCAAGCCCGCCGAATTGCACGCACTCAACCAATGGCTACGCGGCTTCTGCAAGCGGCGCGGCTATGCCTTCGCCGATTACGAAACCGCGCTCGCCGACGACAAGGGGCTGATGCGCCAAGACTATACCGTCGACGGCATCCATCCGCTCGCCGCCGGCTACGCCCGCATGGCGCCGGTCGCCCGCGCCGCAATCGCGGCCGCGCTGGCCAGCAAGACGAAGAGGACCTCCTGATGCGCTATCCCAAGCTTCTCGCCGCCGGCCTGTGCCTGACGGCCTCCGCCGTCTCGGCGCAGACCAACGTGCCCGGCGATCCCTATGCCGGCGACCCCGTCGGCATCGTCGCCGATCCGTGCCCCGCCCACCCCAAACCCGCCGACGGCCAGGGCTGGCAGATGTGGAACCTCCATATGCTGACGCGCGACCACGGCCAGCTCTGTCGCTATCGCGCACAGAATGCCGCGCTGACCGAGCCGGCACGTGTCGTCTTCATGGGCGATTCGATCACCGACAATTGGATCGGCGCCGATCCGTCGCTGTTCACGCACGGCCTCGTCGATCGCGGCATCAGTGGCCAGACCACGCCGCAGATGCTGCTGCGCTTCCGCCAAGACGTGATCGCGCTCCGCCCCAAGGCGGTGCACATCATGGCCGGCACCAACGATATCGCCGGCAACACCGGCGCCGCGACGGTGGAGACGGTGCAGGGCAATATCGAGACGATGGCGGAGCTGGCGCACGCGCACGGCATCAAGGTGATCCTCGCCTCGATCCCGCCCGCCGCCGCCTTTCCGTGGAGTCCGGAGAAGCGCCCGGCGCCGCAGATCCTCGCCTTCAACCGCTGGCTGCGCGGCTATGCCAGGGCGCATGGCTACACCTACGTCGACTATCACGCCGCGCTGACCACGGCGGAGGGCGGCATGAAGCCCGGCCTCGCCAGCGACGGCGTCCATCCGACCCCGGCGGGCTATGCGGTGATGCGTCCGCTCGCGCTCGCCGCGGTCGACAAGACGCTGGGTGGCGGTCGATGAGCGTCGATCGCCGCGGCTTCCTCACCGGCAGCGCCGCACTCGGCCTCGCCCAGGCGACACCGGGCATCGCCGCCGCCGCGCCGCCGCACGCGGCGCTGCGCCCGGCCAAGGTCGCGCCGCCGCCACGCTTCACCGCCGACTGGGAGTCGCTCGCCGCCGGCTATTCCGCTCCCGACTGGTTCCGCGACGCCAAGTTCGGCATCTGGGCGCATTGGGCGGCGCCCTCGGTCCCCGGCATCGGTGACGATTGGTACGCGCGCAACATGTACCTTCAGGGCCACCCGACCTACGACCATCACCTGAAGACCTACGGCCATCCCGCCGACACCGGTTTCATGCAGATCCAGAACCGGTGGCGCGCCGAACATTGGGACCCGGCCGAGCTGCTCGACCTCTACAAGGGCGCGGGCGCGCGCTATTTCATGGCGCTCGCCAACCATCACGACAATCTCGACTGTTTCGCCTCGACGCACCAGCCGTGGAACTCGACCCGCATTGGGCCGAAGAAGGACATCGTCGGCATCTGGGCGAAGCTTGCGCGCGAGCGCGGGCTGCGCTTCGCCGTCTCCAACCACAGCGCCCACGCCTGGCACTGGAACCAGCCCGCCTATGGCTACGATCCCGTCGGCCCGCGTCGCGGCCAGCGCTACGACGCCGCGACGCTGACCCGCGCGCAGGGCCGCGGCGCATGGTGGGACGGGCTCGACCCGCAACAGCTCTACACGGGCGCGTCGATGGCGATGCCCGACGGCATCGGCTCGCTCGCCGAAGCCGGTGCTTGGCACGCCGCCACCGACGGATTGTGGAACGAGGGCGTGCCGCCCGATCCCGACTATGTCCGCCGCTGGACCCTGCGCTGCCGCGAGCTGATCGACAGATACGAGCCCGACATGCTCTATTTCGACAATCACGATCTGCCGCTGCAACAGGCCGGGCTCGACATCGCCGCCTATTTCTACAACCGCAACATGGCGCGCCACGGCGGCCGGCTGGAGGGCGTCGTCACCGCCAAGGAGACGCCGCCGCAGCGCCGCATGGGCCTCGTCGACGTCGTCGAGCGAGGGCAGAAGAGCTTCATCGACCCCTATCCGTGGCAGACCGAGACCTGCCTCGGCAATTGGTTCTACGGCGCGCAATATGAGCGCGAGAACCTCTACAAGACCCCCGCCAAGGTGCTGCACACATTGTGCGACGTCGTGTCGAAGAACGGCAACATGATGCTCAGCGTGCCGATCAAGGGCGACGGCACGATCGATGCGCGCGAACGCCAGATCGTCGGGGAGATCGGCGCGTGGATGCGGATCAACGGCGCGGCGATCTATGCCACCCGCCCGTGGCGCATCCACGGCGAGGGGCCGGGTGGCGCCGGCGCGGGCAGCTTCTCGGAAGGCGGCCGCGACACCGGTTATACCGCGCGCGACATCCGCTACGTCACCCGCGGCAAGGCGCTGCACGCGCTGGTGCTCGGCTGGCCCGCGGACGGCGTCGCGCGGCTGACCCTGCTCGGCCTCGACAATCCGGTCGGTCGCGGCGAGGTGCGCCGCGTGTCGTTGCCCGGCAGCAGTGCGCCGCTGCCCTTCACCCGCACCGGCGACGCACTGGAGGTACGACTGCCCGCCGCCGCACGCCACGCCATCGGGCTGGCGCTGATCGTCGAGGGGCCCGGCCTGGTCGACTGAGCCCGCCTATTGCGCTGCAGCACGGATCGGTCTAGGCGGCCGGCATTCGCCTGGACCCGGTGCAATTCCGGGTGGCTATTCCGGCCGCCGATCCGCCGGACAACGCAACCGCTCCCGAACATTGACGCGTCGCCGCCGGCGGCGCCGGAGCGGTCATGCGGATTTCTACGTCATGATTAGTCTTTCCCTGTCCCGTTACCGCGCCGAATGGTTTTCGAGCGCCGCCGGCGCGCGCCGCGACGTGCTCGCCGGCATGGTCGGCACCTTCGCACTGATCCCGGAGGTCATCGCTTTCTCCTTCGTCGCCGGCATCGATCCCGAAGTCGGCCTGTTCGCCTCCTTCGTCATGGGCATCGTCATCGCGATCGCCGGCGGCCGCCCTGCGATGATCTCGGGTGCCGCCGGCTCGGTCGCGCTCGTCGCCGCCGCGCTCGTCCACGCGCACGGTCTCCACTATCTCCTCGCCGCGACCCTGCTCGCCGGCCTGTTCCAGGTCGCGTTCGGGCTGCTCAAGCTCGACGTACTGATGCGCTTCGTCTCGCGCTCGGTGCGCACCGGTTTCGTCAACGCGCTGGCGATCCTGATCTTCTCGGCGCAGCTGCCGCAGCTGATCGGCGTCGACTGGCACACTTATGCGATGATCGGCCTCGGCCTCGCGATCATCTATCTGGCGCCGCGCGTGACCAACGTCATCCCGTCGCCGTTGATCTGCATCGTCGTGCTGACCGCGATCAGCATCGCGCTGCCGATGCCGCTGCGCACGATCGCCGACCTCGGCCGCCTGCCCGCCTCGCTGCCGCTGTTCGGCTGGCCATCGGTGCCCCTCGACTGGCAGACGCTGACGATCGTCGCGCCTTATGCGTTGGCGATGGCCGCGGTCGGCCTGCTCGAATCGATGATGACCGCCAGCGTCGTCGACGACCTTACCGAGACGACCAGTTCGAAGGCACGCGAGTGCAGCGGGCTCGGCCTCGCCAATATCGCCGCCGGACTGTTCGGCGGCATCGCCGGCTGCGGCATGGTCGGCCAGACCGTCGGCAACGTCCGCTATGGCGGGCGCGGCCGGCTGTCGACGCTGGTCGCCGGCGTGTTCCTGCTCGTCGTCATGGTGCCGCTGCGCCCTTGGGTCGCGCAGGTGCCGGTCGCGGCGCTGGTCGCGATCATGATCATGGTGTCGATCAGCACCTTCTCCTGGGGATCGCTGCGCGACCTCGTCCGCCATCCCAAGACGTCGGGCGCGGTAATGCTCGCCACCGTCGCGGTGACCGTGACGACACACGACCTGTCGGCGGGGGTGGCGGTCGGCGTGCTGCTGAGCGGCGTCTTCTTCGCCTTCAAGGTCACCCGGCTGATGCAGGTGACGGTCGCCTATGATGCGGCGACGGATACGCGCGACTATCGCGTCGCCGGGCAGATCTTCTTCGCCAGTGCGGAGATCTTCGCTGACCGGTTCGATCTGGCGGATACCGCCCGGCACGTCCGCATCGACCTGACGCAGGCGCACCTGTGGGACGTGACCGCGGTCGGTGCGCTCGAAGAGGTGGTGACCAGAATGCGCCGCCACGGCATCGCCGTGGAGGTGGTCGGCCTCAACGCGGCAAGCGCGGTGCTGGTCGACCGGCACGCGCAGGCGATGCGCGTGCCGGCGACCTGACCCCTGCCGTTATGCGGCGGTCGAGGTCTTGATGTTGCCGTTGACGCCGGCCGGGAAGAAGCCGCCGCTGCTCACCGCACCGGCGTTGAGGTAGGCGACGTTGAGCACGTCGCCCGCCGTCCGGCCGAATACGATGCCGTTGCTGTCCGCGGGCACGATGTTCGATGCCGCGCCGCCGTTGATCGTCGTCGGGCTGATCCCCTGATCGTCGTCGAAGCCGTTGTCGACGGTGTCGCGGGCATTGGAGATCAGGTCTGCGTTGGTCCGCAGCGCCGGCATCGCCAGCCCCTTGCGGTACAGCAACGTGCGCAACAGGCCCGAATGATAGGCCTCCACCGCAAGGATGCCGGCCGCCGCGTCGAGAATGACCTTGTTCGAGATCAGCGACGCCGATCCCTTATAGGCGGTGACGCCGACGTCGGACAGCAGCATGCCGCCGAGCAGCCAGTTCTCGTCCGACGCATAGGGATTGAACGTCCCCGTCGCGCCGACCACGCCGGCGGCACGCGCCGCGGCGGTGAATGCGCCATTGGCGCCGCCATCGATGTTGATCGCGGGCATCGCCACCGCCGACGAACCAAGCTGCTGGCGCAGGAACGCGACGTGCTGATTCTCGTCCGCGGCGATCTCGCGGGCATAGGCCGCGACCGAAGCATCGGCGAACGGCACTTTGGCGCCACCGGTTACCGTACCCTGGGTGCCGGTTCCGGTCTGTACCGTCGAGTTGATGCCGCTGCCGAACGCCGCGAAGGTATAATAATTCGCCTCGAGATATTCGAGGTTCAGCGCGAAGTTCAGCACGTCGACATCGCCTGCGGGAAGGCCCGCAGTCGGGGTCGGCGAGGGCGTCGGCGTGACCGGCGGCGCATATTGGTCGTCATCATTGCCACAGGCCGCGAGCATCGAAGCTCCGGCGGTCGCGGCGACGGCGGTGCCCGCCATCTTGATGAAGCGGCGGCGTTCGTTCCGCCGGCGCTCGGCGATGTCGAACACTTCGAGAAGCGTTTCACGATCGATCATAGGATATCCCCTTTGAACCCGAGGCTCAGGCGTTGTTGGCGCTGCTGCGGATGGTGCCGTTGACACCGGACGGGAAGAAGCCGCCGGCGGTGACCTGAGCCTTGTTCAGGTAGACGATGTTGAGGACCTGCCCGGTCGTACGACCGAAAGCGATGCCGTTGCCGTCGGTAGGCGCGATGTTCGAGGTATCGCCGGCACCCGAGCTGACATAGGCGATGCCCTGGTCGAGGTCGCTGGTGCCGTCGAGGCTGTCGCGCGCGTTCGAGACGAGCTCGGTATCGCCGCGGATCGTCGATGCCTTAAGCCCGGCATTGCCGCCGAGTTGATCGATCGTCGTGCGGATCATGCTGGCGTGATAGGCTTCGGCGGCGAGGATGCCGGCCGCGGCATCGAGATAGGTCTTGTTGGTCAGCAGCGACGAGGCGCCCTTATAGGCGGTGACGCCGACGTCCTCGAACAGGAACGCGCCATAGAGGAAGGCGAGATCCGACGCATAGGGATCGAAGACGCCGCCGGCCGGGACGAGCGTCGCCGCCTGTGCCGCGACGCTGAACGCGCTGGTCGCCGAAACGCCAATGTCGATCGCGGGCTGGGCGACCGCGGCCGATCCCAACGCCGTGCGGAGGAAATTGACGTGGGCGAGTTCGTCTTCGGCGATCTCGCGTGCCATTTCAGCGAGCAGCGAATCCTGGAAAATGACCTGCTTGCCGCCCGTCGCCGCGACCGGCGTACCGACGCCGGTGATCGACGTCGCGGGGATGCCACGACCGTAGACGGCATAATAATAGAAGTTCGCCTCGAGATATTCGAGGTTCAACGCGAAGTTGAGAATGTCCGCATCGGTCAGGGTCTGCGCCTGCGCGGGATTGCTTACCAAAAAGGCGCCGGCCCCGACGGCCGCCGCCCCTACTGCCGCCTTGAAGAAGGCCCTTCGGTCCTTGCGCTGTTCGGCATGCGCCGCAAGCGCGTCGATCGGACTGACATCGTGACTCACGCTGAGAACTCCCCTTTGTGTTGAGAGCAGCAACATTCAATCGCCGGTTCCGTTCCAGCATTATCGCATCGGCCCCAAACTGTTTGGTCGTATAGATGTCGATCAATATGCCACCCGCCGTTGTTGCGATGTCGAGCGCAAGCGCAAGAATTATGTCTGTCTCGGACTATATTTTAATCACGATAATTGTGCGGCGCAGCTAAGTACCCAAAGCCGCCTCCGTCATCGAAATGAAATTGGTACTACTTTGGCCTGTAACCTTAGCCACCTAGCGGCGTGGCGAACGGCATAACGCCAGGGGGACTACACATGCTTCGTACTTCGCGCCTGATCGGCGCCACGCTGCCGCTCACGCTCGCGGCGCTGCTCGCCACGCCGGCCGCGCTCGCACAGACCAATCCGACCAGCACCACCGACGCGCCGACGGGCGATGCGGAGCAGGACGGCGAGATCGTCGTCACCGGCAGCTATGCGCGCAGCATCGCCACCGCCACCGAGGCCAAACGCAAGGCCGCCTACGGCCTCGATTCGATCGCCTCGACCGACATCGGCAAATTCCCGGCGCAGAACGTCGCCGAGGCGTTGCAGGTGGTGCCCGGCGTCGCGATCACCCGCCCGCGCGGCGAGGGGCTGTACGTCAGCGTTCGCGGCCTCGGTCCGCAGTTCCAGAACACCTTGGTCAACGGCCGCACCGTCGCGCTCAACGACCTGATCGAGAACGGCGGTGCCAACGGCCGCCAGTTCCGCTTCGAGATGCTGCCCGCCGAGTTCGTCTCGAGCATCGACGTCGTCAAGACGCCGACGCCGGACATGAACGAGGGCGCGCTCGGCGGCAATATCGACGTCAAGACCTTCCACCCGCTCGATATCGGCACGCGCACGACGCTGAATTCGCGCTACACCTTCACCGCGCAGACGCACCGCGTCGAGCCCAATGCCACGCTGCTGACCAGCTACCGCAGCCCGGACGAGACGTTCGGCATCCTCGCCGGCGCGCAATATTGGGGCAAGCAGGTCCGCAACGACCGCTTCATGAACTTCGGCTGGAACACCAATCTGCTCGGCAGCGCGAGCGGCCTGTACACGCCGACGCGCACGCGCCCGACGATCGAGACGGAGGATCGCAAGCGCCTGTCGGGCATCGTCTCCGCGCAATGGCAGCCGACGCCCGCCCTGCGCACCACGCTCGACGTGATCGCGACGCGGCTCGACGTCGCCTATGACGAATTCGGCATCGACATCTATCCCGACGATTCCGGCGACAAGAAAAATCCGGCCGCCATCGTTCCCGGCTCGACCAAGATCAGCGGCAACACCGTGGTCGGCGCGACGATCAACAACGCGCGCTTCATGGCGTCGCGCGAATACAGCCTCAACCGCCACGACCTGCTCACCGTCGCGCTGCGCCAGAGCTTCGACCAGGGTCGCTGGCACGCCTCGGCCGACGGCAGCTGGTCGACCGCGCACAGCTACCACCCGAGCAATGCCGAGGGCACGGTGCGCAGCCGCGCGCAGTTCATCGCGCCGCTGACCTATGACGCCTCGGGCGGCTACAAGGTGCTGCCGACGCTCACCACGACGCGCGACCTGACCAATCCGGCGAACTATGCCGTCACCACCTTCAACATCGCGCCCAAGAACAGCAAGGATTGGGACGCCTACGGCCGCGCCGACCTCGGCTATGACGTCGGCGACGGCCTGCTCCGCAAGATCGCGGCGGGCGGCGAATATCACTGGCGCAAGCGCGATTATCGCCGTCGCGACTATCTGATCGACACGGTCAAGGGCCAGCCGCTGTCGGTGCTCGGCTCGGGCGCCTATCAGCAACTGCCCTATGACGACTTCCTCGCCGGCGTCACCGGCAACAGCCCGCGCACCTGGCTCGTCCCCGTCACCAAGGCCTATTACGACGCGCTGTTCACCCCGGCGATCGCCAATGCTGAGCTTTTGCCAGCAGACCGGCGGTCGTCGTTCGTCACCAGCGAGAAGATCGCCGCCGCTTATGTCCGCGCCGATTACGGCGTGATGCTCGGTTCGGTCGAGGTGACGGGCAATATCGGCGCGCGCTACGTCCACACCGATCAGGTCGCGAGCGGCACCCTGACCACCGGCAGCACCCCCCAGGCGGTCAGCTATCCCAAGACGTTCGACAACATACTGCCGAGCTTCAACCTGCGTGCCGAGCTGACGCCGAAGCTCGTCGCCCGCCTCGCCGCGAGCCGCGTGCTGACCCGCCCCAACATCACCGACACCGCACCGCGCATCACCGTCTCGACCGACGCGGCGACCGCGAGCGGCGGCAACCCGCAGCTCAACCCGTTCCTCGCGACCCAGTTCGACGGCTCGCTCGAATGGTATTTCAACCGTCGCGGCGCGCTCACCGGCGCGCTCTTCTACAAGAACCTCGACGACTATATCACGGCGCAGAACGTCAATATCGACATTCCCAACCGCGGCACCGTGCTGCTCAGCACCTCGGTCAACGGCGGCAAGGCGAAGGTCTACGGCTTCGAGGCCGCCTACAATCAGGTCTTCACCTTCCTGCCCAAGCCGCTCGACGGCCTCGGCGTCCAGGCGTCCTATACGCACACCTCGGTGGAGGCGAACTACACCGCCGGCAACCGCGTGCTGCGCAACGAGATGCTCGGCCTGTCGAAGCAGAGCTACAATCTCGTCGGCTTCTACGATTACGGTCCGGTGTCCGCCCGCCTGTCCTATGTCTGGCGCGACAAATATCTGTCGGGCACCGGCAGCACCAGCCAGGCGCCGACCTTCACCGCGCCGTTCGGCTCGCTCGACGGCAATCTGTCGCTGCGCGTCACCCCGCAGCTGATGTTCAGCGTCGAGGGCATCAACCTCGCCGGTGCCCGCGCCTATACCTACAATGACGACACGCTGCGCTTCGGCGAGATCAATTATTACGGCCGGACGATCCTGTTCGGCGCGCGCGCGGAGTTCTGATCGATGCGGCTCCGCACCCTCGCTTTGCCGTTGCTGGCGCTCGCCACATTGGGCAGCGCCGCCGAACGGCGGCCGCGGGCGATGAACGACATCCAGGTCGTCGGCTCGCACAACAGCTTCAAGGCACGCATCCCGGCGGCGGTGATGGCCCGGCTGCGCGCCGCCGACCCGAAGCTCGCCGAGGCGCTCGATTATTACCACCTGCCGCTCGCCCGCCAGCTCGACGCGGGCGTGCGCCAGCTCGAGGTCGACGTCTTCGCCGATCCGGCGGGCGGCCGCTACGCCGATCCCAAGGGCGAGGGCATCGCCCGCGCCGCGGGTGAGGCGACCGGTTTCGACCGGCCGGCGATGCTGCGCCCGGGCTTCAAGGTCTTCCACATCCCCGACGTCGACTATCTCTCGACCTGCGTGACGCTGCGCCGCTGCCTCGGCGAGATCGACGCCTGGTCGCGCGCGCATCCGCGCCACCTGCCGATCATGGTCACGATCAACGCCGCCGACACGCCGGGCAGGGATACGCGGATCAGCCCGCCGCTGCCGCTCGACGATGCCGGGCTGCTCGACGCGCTCGACGCCGAGATCCGCGCCGCATTGCCCGGCAAGCGCCTGATCACGCCGGACGAGGTGCGCGGTACCGCCGCCACGCTGCACGCCGCGGTCACCACCCGCGGCTGGCCGTCGCTCGAATCGACGCGCGGCCGCGTCTACGTCCTGCTCGACGTCCGCGACGCGGTCTCCGCCGTCTATCGCGCCGGCCACCCCTCGCTCGCCGGCCGCGCGATGTTCGGCTGGTATCGCGACGATCAGCCCGAGGCGGCAATCGAGATCGTGCAGGACCCGCTGGTCGATGGCGCCGCGATCCGCCATTGGGTCGCGCAGGGGCTGATCGTCCGCACCCGCACCGACGCCAACACCGTCGAGGCGCGCGCGCACGACCTCCGCAAGGCCGCCGCCGCCGCGACGAGCGGCGCGCAGGCGGTGAGCACCGATTATTACCCCGGCGCGCCCGATCCCGCCCACCTCGCCTTCCGCGTCACCTTGCCCGGTGGTGAGATGGCCCGCTGCAACCCGGTACGCATCGCCGCCTGCCGCCTCGCCCCCTGATCCGCCCGCCGCCCCGATCCGCGCCGCAAGATACGGGCAAAACACGGTTTTTCTCCGCGCCACGGTGACTTGACCAAAGCACCGCCAGCGCGAATGATCGCGCTAACAACGATCGAGAGGATTGCTTATGCCCCCGTCACGCCGCGAGCTGCTCGCCGGTGCCGTCGCGACCGCGGCGGTCGCTGCCGCCGCGCCGCTCGCCGCCGCCGCGGCCCCCGCCAGTCTGCAGGGCATTGCGGCGCGGCGCGGGCTGCGCTTCGGCACGGCGGTGCCGTGGCAGGCGGGCGGCCGCGACGGCGTGCCCGTCGCCGATCCAGCCTATGCGCGGCTGATCGCGGCGCAATGCGGCCTGATCGTCGCCGAGAACGAGATGAAGTGGCAGCATCTCCGCCCGACGCCGACCACCTTCGCCTTCGCGCATTTCGACGCGATCATGGCCTGGGCCGAACGCGAGCATCTCGCGGTGCGCGGCCACAATCTGCTGTGGCACCAGCCGAAATGGTTTCCGCGCTGGCTCAACGATTATGATTTCGGCGCGCAGCCGCATGCCGCCGCCGAAGCGCTGCTGACCACCCATATCCGCACCGTCGTCGACCGCTACGGCCGGCGCATCGCCAGCTACGACGTCGTCAACGAAGCGGTGCGGCCGGAAGACGGCAAGCTCTACGACACCAGCCTGTCGAAGGCGTTGGGCGGCCCGGAGGCGACGCTCGATCTCGCCTTCCACACCGCGCGGGCGGCGGCGCCGCAGGCGCAGCTCGTCTACAACGATTATATGAGCTGGGAGCCGGGCAACGCCGCGCATCGCGACGGGGTGCTACGCCTGCTCGAAGGCTTCCGGCGGCGGGGCGTGCCGGTCGACGCGCTCGGCGTCCAGTCGCACCTCGTCACCCAGGGGATCGATACCGGTGCGGCGGTCGCGCGGCTGGAGGGCGACTGGCGACGCTTCCTCGATGCGGTGACGGCGATGGGCTATGGCCTGCTGATCACCGAACTCGACGTCCGCGACAACCATCTGCCCGCCGCGATTCCGCCGCGCGACCGCGCCATCGCCGATTTCACCTGCGCCTATCTCGACATCACTTTGTCCTATCCCAAGCTGCGCGACATATTGTGCTGGGGATTGAGCGACGCGCACAGCTGGATCGAAGGCTTCGAACCGCGCCCGGACGGCGTCAAGCGCCGCCCGACCCCCTATGACGTCGCACTCCACCCCAAACCGATGCGCGCCGCGATCGCCGCGGCACTGGCGGCCGCACCGATGCGGTGACCCCGCGCCCACACCGATCGGCGCCCATCGGCGCCGCGACCGCGACACATCCGGCCGTTACCCGGACTTGATCCGGGTGACGTTGGGGCGGAACGACCTTCAGGGTTTGGCTCAACTCCTTCCGCCGAGGGAGCGCAATCGCATGTCGCGAGTCATGAGGTTCGATCGGTTTCCTCATCGGATCCGTCACCCCGGACTGGTTCCGGGGTCCACCGGGCCGCGGGAGAACGGTGTCGCATCAAGCCTTTCCCTCGCCGCGGGGTGGATCACGGCGGATCCACAACAAAGCTCATATGGGTTAGCCCTGTCCATCAAAGGGAGAATCCGACGGAATCTCAACCCCTCCTAGCCCGCCACCTCGATCCCCTCGATCACCACTTGCGGGTCGACCAGCCAGACATGCAGCACGTGCCGCCCCGCACGCGTCACCGGCAGCGTCGCGCCGGCGACGCGGCGATTGTCGGCGACCGCCTTGCCCCAGCGCGCCTCGGTTTCGCCGGCGAGCAGGTCGACGATCACCGGCGCACCGCCGTCCAGCGACAGCGCCACCCGATGACGCCCGGTGCCGCGCACGTCGAGCCCCGGCGCGGCGACCACGTCGAAGCGGCGTGCCCCCGCCGGCAGGTCGATCGCATAAGCGAGCTGCGGCCCGGCCCCGCCCGGCCGCTCGATCGCCGGCGCGGTCGCCGGCGTCGCGATCATCGCCGCGCCCGCGGCGGTGAAGCCCGCCACCCGCTGCCAGCGGACGCCGGCGCCGTCGATCGCCCGGCCCGCATCCGCGGCGATGCTCCGCAGCGGCGGCGTGGCCATCGCAGGCACCGGCAGCGGCGCCGCCACCGTCGCCAGCGCCGGCATCACGTCCACGTCGGGCTGCTGCCAGCCGGTATAGCCGATATGCGTCTGCGCCATCATCTCCGGCCATTTGCCGCCGGCCAGGCCTTCGTAGCGGCGGCGCAGCGCGGCATCCTCGGCGAAATAGCCGGGCGCCGCCGTCGCCCAGCGCGCCGTCGCCGCGGCATCGCCGGCCTGCGCCGCACGGCGATTGGCGGCGACCGCGGCGTAAAGCCGATGCAGGTTGGTCATCGCATCGATCCGGTGCAGCACCAGTTCGTCATAGGCATCGCGCCGCTCCGTCGGGATCGCCGCAGCCAGCCGCCCCGCGCGCGCCGCCAGCGCAGTCCATTCGCCGAGCACGCGCGCCCAGCCGCCCGCGGTCCCGGCATAGGTATCGGCATCGATCAGCTCGGGCTTGCGGCGGCTGGCGAGCCGGCCGTATTCGACGATCAGCGCGCCGATCGCCGGTCCCTGCGCCGCACCGAATTGCTGCGCCGCCCAGCGCGCCGGATAGGCCTGCATCGCCGCCTCGGTCATCCGATCGGGGTCCCACGCCATCGCCAGGAAGAAGCTGGTCGCATATTCCATCGGCTTGAGGTCGCCGACGTTGACGATCCACAGCCGGTCGGCGCCGAACTGGTGCGCCATCGCCATCTGCTGCCAGACCCGCGGCACTGCATTGGTGTCGAGCCATTTGTAGTTGCGCGGGCCGCCGACGTAATCGAAATGATAATAGACGCCGGCCCCGCCCGCGCGCTGTTCGCCCGGCACCGGCAGTCGGCGGATGTTGCCCCAATTGTCGTCGGCGAACAGCAGGGTGACGTCGTCGGGAACGCGCATCCCCTGATCGTAATAATCCTGCACTTCCTTGTAGAGCGCCCAGACCTGCGGCGTGGCGGCGGCGGGCTTGCCGGTCACCTCGGCGATGGTACGGCGCTGGTCGGCGATGATCCGCTGCAACAGGCCGATCGCGGTGCCCTGCGTCATCGGCTCGTCGCCGTCGCCGCGCATGCCGATCGTCACCGGGTCCTCCGACACGCCGCGCCGCGCGATCCCCGCCCGCCAGAAGGCGCGCAGCCGCTCGGCGTTGCGGGTATAATCCCATGGGCCGCCACCCTGCCGCTGCCATTCGATATTGGCACGCTCCATTGGTTCGTGATGCGAGGTGCCGAGGATCACACCCATTTCACGCGCGAGCGGCGCCGAGGCGGGATCGTCCTGCCACAGCGACTTGCCCCACATCGCCGGCCACAGGAAATTGGCCTTGGCGCGTAGCAGCAGCGTGAACAGTTTCTCATAGGCGAGATGGTTGACCCCGCCGAACCGCGCGCGCGCCCAGCCGCCGAACGCCGGCTCCTCGTCGTTGATGAAGATGCCGCGATATTTGACCACCGGATGGTCGGCGACGCGGCCGGCGGTGAGATAGAGCGTCGGATGCCGTTGCGCGGGCACGTCGGCCCACCAGGTCCACGGGCTGACGCCCGCCTTGGCGCTGATGTCGTAGAGGCCGAAGATCGTGCCGCGCCGATCGGCACCGACGATCACCAGCGCGCGATCGACACCCGGCAGCGGCCGCTCCACCACCTGCTCGACATAGCCCTCCCATTGCCCGTCGAGACCGCGGACGTCGATCTTACCGGCGCGGATCAGCGCTCCGACCAGCGGGCTGCCGAGCGTCCCGGCGATAACCGTGGTGCCGGCGTCCGCCTTGCCCACCAGCCGCACGGCGCCGCCACCGACCGCGACGAGATCGTCGACCAGGTCATCCGCCGCGCGCCGCACCCCGGCATCCTCGCCGGCATCGACCGCGATCAGCGTCGGCCGCCCCGGCGCGAGCAGCGCGACCGCACCCGGTGCCGCGCGCATGCACACCGTTACCGGCCCTGCACAATCCGGTATCGCCGCGGCGGCCGCAGCCGGACTGGCCGCGGCGAGCATCGCCATCATGATCCGCTGCAGCTGCATATCCTCTCCCCGTCCGCCGGTTGTCGCGGTACGTCACTTGGTGATAACGCTAACACGAAGCCTCGGACAAGAGGATGGCGATCAGGAGCGGCGAATGACGAAACGGTGGCGCTTTGCGACGATGACGATCGTCCTGGCTGGACTGGCAACCGGCGGATCGTCGCAGTCGCTCCATCCGCGGCCCGCGGCGCGCGCGGTGCCGTCGTTACGCTGGGTCCCCGCCTGGGGGTCGGCGCAGATGCTGGCCACCGCGGCGGATGCCGAGCGGATCGCGGCGCTCGGTCCGGTGACGATCCGCCAGATCGTCCATCTCTCCGCTGGCGGCACGATGGTCCGCGTCCGCCTCTCCAACGTGATGGGCGACACGCCGCTACGCATCGGTGCGGCGCGGCTGGCGCGGGGCGTACCGGGCCAGCCGCAGGTCACCGGCAATCGCGCGCTGACCTTCAACGGCGCCACCGCGACCACCATCCCCGCTGGCGCGGAAATCTATTTGGATCCGGTGCCGCTGGCGACGCAGGCCGGTGATGATCTGGCGATCAGCCTGTTCCTGCCCAAGCCGGCGACGCGTCATACCGGCCACCCCGGCGCGCGCGCGACGACCTTCCTCGTGCGCGGCGACCAGAGTGCGGCCGCGACGCTGGCGGCGCCCGAAAAGATTGGCGGCTGGTGGGATCTCGCCGACGTCGAGGTCGCCGGCGGCGGCACGGCAGGCGCGATCGTCGCGATCGGCGATTCGATCACCGACGGCCGCGGCGTTCGCGACGACGGTAACGCGCGTTGGACCGACGTCTTTGCCCGCCGCCTCGCTGCGAACCCGGGGACGGCGGGCCTCTCGGTGGTCAATGCCGGGATCGGCGGCAACCGCATCCTGCTCGACGGCAACGGTCCCAGCCTCATGGCGCGCTTCGATCGTGACGTCATCGCGCGGCCGAACGTCCGCTATGCGATCGTGCTGGAGGGCGTGAACGACCTCGGCGTCCTGACCCGCGACGCCCCCGCAAACGCCGCCACGCAGCGTGCCTTGATCGCCGAAATCACCGCATCCCACCACGAACTCGCCGCCCGCACGCGCTCACATGGCATCCGGTTGATCGGCGCGACAATAACCCCGCTCGTCGGCAACGATTATTACCATGCCTCGGCGCAAACCGAAGCCACTCGGCAGGCGATCAACGCGATGATCCGCCGGTCGGCCGTGTTCGACGCGGTCATCGACTTCGACGCGGCGATCCGCGACCCTGCGCATCCGGATCGGCTGTTGCCGGCCTATGACAGCGGCGATCACCTTCATCCCAACGAAGCGGGCTATCGTGCGATGGGAGAAGCAGTCCCGCTGCATCTGTTCGGCGCGAGCGCCGTACGAGCCCATCGGCGGAGATGACCACTGTGATGTGCCCCAAACGCAGAAAGCCCCGGCTTATCGGCCGGGGCTTTCGTAAGATTTGGTTGCGGGGACAGGATTTGAACCTGTGACCTTCAGGTTATGAGCCTGACGAGCTACCGGGCTGCTCCACCCCGCGACAGGGTTGTGACGCGAACGCCCCCGCTGTTTGGGCGGGGGTGTTGGCATCCGTCACCGGATGATGAATTGTGTATGGGTTCTTTGCCCTAAGCGTATTGCTTCGTATCCGCCGGCTGCAATGCCTGGCGACGACCTACTCTTCCATCGCTTGAGCGATAGTACCATTGGCGCAGTCGGGTTTCACGGCCGAGTTCGGGATGGGATCGGGTGGGACACCGACGCTATAGCCACCAGGCAATGAAGCGGGCGGATGCGAAGCGGGCTTGGGGGTAACCCGTCGCAATTTGCATTGTGACGGGTTTTAAAAATCGATGCACCTTTGTGAGGATGTGTATTTAATCTGGCGTTCGACTTGTATCATCCACGCCGTCGCTGACGTTTCGCTGGTGACCCAGGATTGTCATTGATGGTGTGAGA
>NZ_SCMZ01000043.1:0-33233 GCF_005503285.1 Sphingomonas sp. 2SG | reverse complement strand
GCGGGGGCTGGGGTCCAGTTGGGGGACGCCGGCGATAGTGTGCCGCCGCTCCGACCTACGCGCGCATTTGCGGACGCGAAACCCTTGCGAAACCAAGCCAGTGCTCCCGCGAAGGCGGGAGCCCAGGGTCCCGGACGCCATCAGACGTTGCTCTGCCTGGCCCTGGGTTCCCGCCTTCGCGGGAACACTTGAGGGGGATCGCGCGAAGACGCGAAGGCGCGAAGAGATGAGTAGCGAGAGGGGGTTCGCGCGGAGGCCGGGGTCCAGTTGGGGGACGCCGGCGATAGTGTGCCGCCGCTCCGACCTACGTGCGCTCTTGCGGACGCGAGACCCTTGCGGAACCAAGCCAGTGCTCCCGCGAAGGCGGGAGCCCAGGGTCCCGGACGCCATCAGACGTTGCTCTGCTTGGCTCTGGGTTCCCGCCTCCGCGGGAACACGGGAGGGGGGTCGCGCGAAGGCGCGAAGACGCGAAGTGGGAAAGAAGGATGAGGAAGAGAAAGATAAGGGGATGTTCGCGCGGAGGCGCGGAGGCGCGGAGGGGGTGGGCTTGGTGGTGCCCGGCCGCGATTCTGTGCCGGGGGCGCTTGTTGCCGGGGGGATTTTGCGGGCGGCTGCGCCGCGGGGGCTTTGCGCTGCTGCGCGCGCATCTCTTCGCGGCTTCGCGGTTTCGCGTGACCGCGATCCAACGGACGCGATGAGACGGACGCGCGCCGCCATCAGCGGGCCAGCGTCCTGAGCGTCGGGGTCTGCTTGCCGGTGAGCGTCACCGTGACGCTTTCGCCCGGGAGCAGGTCGAAGCCGTTGTCGGATGCCTGTCCGGGCGTGTCGCCCATGTCGATCATCACCGCGCGCGCGAGGTTGGTGGCGGTGATCGTCGCGGTGTCGCCCGAGCGGCGCAGCGTCAGGCCGGGGTCCGGATAGGCCATGTCCCTGGGGACGAGACGCTCGACGAGGGTGCGGCTGACGGTGCGGCCGTCGACCAGCAGTTCGGCGACCGCGTAGCTCTGCGCCGGCGCGGCGGTGCCGAACAGATCGGCGTCGGGCAGCGTCACGACCGTCGCCGCGGACAGCGGGGCGAGCGTCGCCGCCTCTTCGCGGGTCGACAGCGTCGCGCCGGTCATGTCGCGGACGGTGAGCCGCCAGCGGGCCGGCAGCGGCGCGGTCGCGTCGGAAAGCAGCACGACGCGGGTCGCGCCATCCTTGTGCTCGGCGACGATCGCCTGCGGGGCGAAGAAGCGCTTCGCCTCATATTGCAGCAGCTTCCACTGGCCGAGATGGTCGATGCTCGCCCAGCTGACCGACGGCCAGACGTCGTTGAGCTGCCAGAACAGCGAGCCCATCGTCACCGGCCGGCAGGCGCGATGGTGTAATGCGGCGAGGCTGATCGCCTGCGCCTGATCGACCTGCGTCAGATAGACGAAGTCGGCGAAGTCCTTCGCCGGGCGCAGCCGTTGGTCGAGATAGAGCTGGAGGCGCGCATTGCCTTCGCCGGACAGGAATTTCTGGTGCGCCTTCATCACCGCGCTGTCGGCGGAGAGCGGCCGCCCCTTTCGATCATCAGGCCCGGCGAAGTCGCGGATCGTCGCCATCGTCGGCATCGACTGGAAGCCATATTCGGACATGAAGCGCGGGCAATGGTCGAGATATTGTTCGACCGGCTTGGAGCCGGACCAGACGTCCCAGAAATGGCGGTCGCCGTTGGCGTCGGTGTCGTTGGGGCCTTCGTAATCGCTCGACGGCGAACCGGGCATATAGGGCGTGCCGGGGCTGTTGCGGGTCACCGTGTCGCGCAGCACGCGGTCGAACAGCACCGCCATGCCGGTGCCGATCCGCTCCTGCTCGTCGGGGCCGATCGCGGTCTTGAACGCCTTGCGGTCGCCCCAATTCTCCCAGCCGGACAGGACTTCGTTGTTGCCGGTCCAGATGACGATCGAGGGATGGTCGCCGAGGCGGGCGACTTGTTCGTCGGCCTCGATGCGGACGTTCTCGCGGAACGCCGCGTCGGGGGGCGTGACCGAGCCGCCGAACATGAAATCCTGCCAGATCATCAGGCCCATGCGGTCCGCCATCTCGTAGAAGGCGTCGTCGAGATAATAGCCGCCGCCCCAGATGCGGATCATGTTCATGTGCGCGTCGCGCGCGCCGGTGAGCAGCGACTGCATCTCGGCGCGATCGACGCGGGCGGGGAAGCTGTCGAACGGGATGAGGTTGGCGCCCTTGGCGAAGATCGACGTGCCGTTGACGATGAAGCCGAACGCGCCGTTGCGGCGGTCGAGCGCGACGGTGCGCAGGCCGATGCGGCGCTGGCTGCGGTCGGATTCGACACCGTCGACGACGAGGCTGGTGGCGACGGTGTAGAGCGGCTGCGCGCCATAGCCGACCGGCTGCCAGCGCTGCGGCGTGGCGACGGTGAGCGGGATGGCGACGGCGTTGCTGCCGGGCGCTACCGCGACCGGGCGGTCGATCGTCTGCGTGGTGCCGTCGGGGGCGGTGAGGAGGGTGCGCAGCGTCACGGTCCTGGCGCGGTCGGCGACGATCGTCGCGCGGGCGGTGAGCCGCGCCTCGGCTTCGTTGAGCGCGTCCTGCTCGACGCGCAGCGTATCGAGCCGCGCCTCGTCCCATGCCTCGAGCCGGGCGGGGCGCCACAGGCCGATGGTGACGATGCGCGGACCCCAGTCCCAGCCATATTGGTATTTGGGCTTGCGGATATAGGGCGAGGTCTGGCGGTCGCCGGGATCGTCCTTGAACGCCGAGACATATTCGCCGGGCAGCGGGTGCTGTTCGGCGAGGACGAGCGGCGCGAGCTGCTTGATCGGCGAGGCGATGGTGACGAGGATCTCGTTGGCGCCGGCCTTGAGCAGCGGCTTGGCGTCGGCGCGCCAGCGGCGGTGGGCGTTGTCGGCGGAGAGCAGCACCGTGCCGTTGACGCGGACGGTGGCGAAGGTGTCGAGGCCGTCGAAGACGAGGTCGAGATGGTCGCGCGCCAGCATCGCCGGGGTGACCGACAGGCGGGTGCGGAACTGCCAGTCGGACAGGCCGACCCATTGGATCGCCGCCTCGTTGGTGCCCTTGAACGGATCGGGGACGCGTTTCGCGGCGATCAGGTCCTGCTGGACGCTGCCGGGGACGCGGGCGGGCAGCCAGCGCGTCTCCCTGGGGTGCGCCTTGGCGGCGACGGTGTCGGCGGGGTCGAGGCGGACCTGCCAGTCGCGATCCAGCGGCACCGCCTCGCGCGGGGCGGCATAAGCGGGGGTCAGCGCGAGCAGCGCCAGCGTGAGCAGGGCGGGGCGGAGGGGCTTCACGAATTGGGCTCCGTCAGTTGCACGCGCTCGACCGCATAGAGCGGGTCCGAGAGCGGCGAGGTGAATTGCAGGCAGAGGTCGGGATCGCCGCTGCGCCGGGCGACGGGTGCGGTGACGCGGAAGCGGTTGGGCGCGGTTGCCGGGTCGGGCAGCGGGAAGGTCGCGACGACCGGCGGGCGCGGGCCGTCCTTGACCGGGCAGCCGGCGGTGACGACGAGCTCGCCATAAGGCGTGACGTTATAGTGCGCGCGGAGTTGGGTGAAATCGTGCGCGAGGCCGAACGGGCGCGGCAGGCGAGCGATGTCGAGCGTGATGCCGCTCGCCACGTCGAGCGGCGCGGCGGGGTAGACCGAGCAGGTGTCGAACAGGTCGATGTCATATGCCGGCGCGTCGGCGGTGGCGTCCGCGGTCAGCGGCACGCGCAGCGCGAGCGACCCGGTCGGGCAGGCGGTCAGGTCGCTGTTGCCGCGGGCGAGCAGCGCGGCGCGGCCGGTCGCGAAGGCGCGCGGGGTGGCGAGCGCGGTGCCGCTGGCATCGAAGGCGGCGGCGCGGATCGTCGCGCCGGGGGCCAGCGTCAGCGGCGCGGCATAGGCGCGCGAGCGCGGCGTCGGGTCCTTGCCGTCGAGCGTGTAGCGGATCGTGCCGAGCGGCGCCTGCGTCGCCAGCGCCACCGTCACCCGGCCGGCACGCAGCGCATCGCCGCGGCGGCCCTGGATCGTGTAATCGACCGCGAAGGCGCTGTCGGCGACCTCCAGTCCCGAGCGGCGCCAGCGTGCGAGCTGCGGCTGGACGCGCGATACGAAGCCGGGGAAGTCGCGCGCGGTCTTGGCGGACCAGGTGATCTCGGCGAGCGCGGCGGCGCGCGGGAAGATCGCATGCTGCACCTGCGACGCGGTGATGAGATATTCGCTGAAGGCATTGCCCTGCGCGCCGAGGACGTGGCCCGCCTTGTCGGGGGCGATGCCCGCCGGCATCGGATCGTAGCGATAGAGGTCGGCGAGCGTCTGGACGGCGAGCCGGCCGGGCGGTTCGTCGTCGCGGCGGCTTTGCGAATTGTCGAGGTAGAGCGTCGGGCCGGGCGACAGCACGACGTCGTGGCCGCGCGACGCCGCCTCGACCGCGCCCTTGTCGCCGCGCCACGACATCACCGAGGCCGACGGCGGCAATTCGCCCTCGAGGATCTCGTCCCAGCCGATCAGGCGGCGGTCGTGCTTGGCGAGATAGGCGCCGAGCTGATCGATCAGCCAGCTCTGCATCTGCATCTCGGTCTTGAGGCCGAGCGACGCCATCTGCGCCTGCACCTGCGGCGCGCGTTCCCATTGGTCCTTGACCGCCTCGTCGCCGCCGAGGTGGATGTACGGGCCGGGGAAGACGGCGAGCAATTCGTCGAGGATGTCCTCGACGAAGCGCACCGTCTCGGGCCGCGGGTTGAGCAGATAGGGGTTTACGCCCCAATCGTGGCCGACCGCGGGACGATCGCCGAGCACGCCGTGTTCGGGATAGGCGGCGACCAGCGCCTGGGCGTGGCCGGGCAGGTCGATCTCGGGAACGATGACGATGCCGCGCTCGGCGGCGTAGGCGACGAGCCCGCGCAATTCGTCCTGCGTGTAGAAGCCGCCGACGCGCGGGCCGGGCGCGCCGCCCGCCGACGGCGGGGTACGCCATGCGCCGATTTCGGTAAGCCGGGGATAGCGCTTGACCTCGAACCGCCAGCCCTGGTCGTCGGTGAGGTGGAGATGGAGCGTGTTGAGTTTCACCGACGCCATCTGGTCGACGATGCCGCGGAGGAAGCCGATCGGCTGGAAGTGACGCGCGGGGTCGATCATCAGCCCGCGCCACGCGAAGCGCGGCGCGTCGGTGATGGCGAGCGCAGGCACCTCGACCGACCGGCCATAGGCGCGATCGGGGCTGAGCAATTGCGCCAGCGTCATCGCGCCGTGGACGAGGCCGCGGTCGCCGGACGCGGCGATGCGGATGCCGCGGGCGTCGACGTCGAGCCGATAGGCCTCGTCGCCCGCGATCGTCGCGTCGCGGACGAAGCGGATCGGTGCGTCGCCGGCGATCGGGGCGAGGGTGAGGCCGCGTTCGACGCGGACGTGCGCCGCAAGCAGCCGGGCGGCGGCCTCAGCCCCCGCGTCGCCGGCGGGGACGGCGAGCCGGGCGCCATCGGCGACGGTGAAGCTGCCGCTGCCACGGGTCACGGTCTGCGGCATCGGCACGAGCGGCAAGGGAGCGGGAGCAGGAGCGGTCCGGGCGGTCGCCGCGGCCGGCGACAGCAGCGCCAGAACGCCGCCGACGATGGTCGCGAAACCGACATGCTCCCTCATGACAACCCCTTGGTCCTGTTTTGGTATTTGATGGTATCTTGCAGGACCGATGCCGCGGCGTCCATGCCTGACGCGCAAAAAAAGACCCCGGCGATCGCAACGCGATGCCGGGGCCGAGGGCCGGAACACCCCCAGGGGAGGGGCGCTCTGCGGGGAAACGAGCCGGGGAGCCGGACCAGGTCCGGACCGGTGGTATCAGCCGAAGGTTACATTCTGAAGGACAGCGCCGCGGCGAAGGTGCGACCGTTCTTGTAGAAAGCGGTCGGGCGATCGGGCGTCGCGTTATACTGGCGATAGGTCTCGTCGAGCAGGTTCTGCGCGTTGACGCTCAGCACGATGCCCTTGGTGAGGTTGAGCGACGCCGAGGCGTCGAGCTGGCTGTACGGCGCGACCATCTCGCGCGAGCCGAGGCGGCCGATCGTGCGGAAATAGCTCGACCGGTAATTGTAGCTGACGCGCGCCTGGAACGGCCCCTTCTCGAAATAGGGGATCACGTTGACGGTGTGCTTCGACAGATAGGGCAGGTTGAGCGTCGTGCCGGTGACGTCGGTGTTGGAGGTGGTGCTTTCCTGATAGGAATAGTTCGCCTGCAAACCGAAGCCGCCCCAGATGTCGGTCTGCGCAGACGCGAGGGCCCCGTTGACCTTGGCCTTGCCGCCGTTGATCGGCTGGTTGACGTTATAGGTCGCCAGCGCATTGGTCAGCGAGTTGAAGAACACCGCATTGGTGCGCGTGTTGAAGATGTAGTTGGAGATCTCGCGACGGAACAGCTCGACGGCGAGCAGCGTGCCGGCGCGCGGATAATATTCGGCGGTCAGCTCGTAATTGGTCGATTCGTACGGCTTGAGGTTGGGATTGCCGCCGCCGCCGTCGAGCGTGACGTTGTTGAGCGAGGTCGCCGCCGCCAGATCCTCGTAGCGCGGCCGGGCGATCACCCGCGCGACCGCACCGCGGACGATCACCTTGGGCGTGATCGAATAAGCGATGTTGAGGCTGGGCAGGAACTTCAGATAATCGGTGGCGGTACGGGTCGGCACCGGTGTCGGGTTGACCGTGTTGCTCAACGTCGTCGCGTAATTGGAGACGTCGCGGGTATAGACGAGGCGACCGCCGATATTGCCGCGCACGCCGCCCTGATCGAAATTGGCCTGCGCATAGGAGGCCATCACCGTCTCGCGGACCTTGGTCGAGGCGGCGACCTTGGTGACCAGCGGGCTGTTGATTGCGTTGGCGAGGATGTCGATCACCGCCTGCTGCGGCAGGTTCAGATATTTGGTGGCATTGCCCATGCCGCCGCTGCCGTCGAACGTGCCGTCCGGAGTGGACAGCGCGGTGACGCCGAGCTGGGTGACGTTGAACGACTGTTGCAGATAGGTGTTCACGCCACGCGCGTTGATCCGGTTGACGTGATCGGTGACGCGGCTGCCGAGCAGGATTTCGGTGAACGGCCCGAAGGCGACCGGGATGGTCGCGTCATACCCGCCGAAGATGTCGCGATCGGTGGTGACGCTATAATCGAGCCCGCCGATCTGGGCGGCGACGAGCTGCGCGCCGCTGGCGGTGGTGACCGGGCGGCCTTCGATCTGCGCCGGATTGTTGTTCGGGTTGGTGAAGTAATTGGCCGGGTTGGTGGGATCGCCGACGTAATTCACCGTCGCGCTGTCGCTGGTGAAGGCATAGCTGTAGGGCAGCCTGGTCTGCACGTTGAACAGATATTCGGGATTGCGGCCGCCAGTCGCCTTGGACCAGCCGCCCGCGAAGCTGACCTTGGCGCCGCCGTCGCCTTCCCAGTCGGCGAACAGGTTGAGATTGTCGGTCTTCAGGCTGGTGCGGCGGACGAGCGTGTCGAGCTGCGACGCCTGCTGCCGGGCCGCGCCGAAGCTCGCGGCGGTGACGACGCCGTTGCTGATCGTCGCCGACTGCAGCACGTCGCCGGTCCAGGCGCCGGGGATCGTGTACATCGACTGGCTGTAATTGTTGTAATTGCCGTCGATATGCGTGCCGTTGAGCGTGAAGGTCAGTTCGCTGGTCGGGCGGAACTGCATCGTGCCCGACACGCTCTTGCGCTGCCGCTGCTGCTGGAAATAGGCGTAGTTGATGCCGAAGGGCGATGCCGCCTTGTAGAGATCGGCGATGGTGCCGCCGGTGATCGTCGCGCCGGGGCTCTTGAGGCTGAGCGTGCCGTCGCTGGCGCGGTTGACGAACGGGCTGTTGTAGGTGCCGTCGGCGTTGGGCGCCGTATTGTCATAGCCGAAGAATTCGACGCCGGCGCGGGTCAGGTTCTGCTTGTCGTAGGTGGCGGCGACGAGGACGCCGAAGGTCTCGTCGGCGTTGCGCCAGCTGTACAGGCCCGAGGCGCGGACATTGCCCTTGTCCGACCGGTCGTTGTACGAATAACCGCCCGAGGCGAAGATCGAATTGGCGGGCAGGTCGAGCGGACGGCGGGTGCGGACGATGACGGTGCCGCCGAGGCTGCCTTCCTCGATACGCGGTTCGGGCGACTTGTAGACTTCCAGCCGGTCGACAAGTTCGGGCGCGAGCAGCGAATAGTTGAAGGTGCGGCTGGACGGATCGTTGTCGTTGCCGCCCCAGTCCGCCGAGGCGAGCGCATGGCCGTCGAGCAGCATGCGGTTGAGCGCGGGATCGGTGCCGAGGATCGCGACCTTCTCGCCCTCGCCGAAGCGGCGGTCGATGCTGACGCCGGGAATGTGCGACAGCGATTCGGCGACGTTGCGGTCGGGGAATTTGCCGACGTCTTCCGAGGTGATGACGTCGACGACGGCATTGGCGTTGCGCTTGACGTTGATCGCCTCGCGCAGGCTGCCGCGATAACCAGTGACGACGATCTCGTCGCCGCTCTGTCCGCCGTCGGCGGCGGCGGGCTGCGCCTGCTCGCTGCTGCCCAGCGGGGTCGTGGTCGGCGTGGTCTGCGCCTGCGCCGCCGCAGCGGAGAGGGTGAGCGCGGTGGTCGCCAGAATCGCGTGGCGGAGGTGCATAAGGTTCAGTCCCCTTCGCGGAACACGCCCGGCCGCGTGCCCCCCTATCCCAAGCTGCCGCAGATGCCGGCGACAGGCGTGGCGAGCGTGCCATTTCGGCATCGTGTCTCGCGTCGTGCGTGGTAAGGTATAACCAATGTAAACCAATCTATGCAGTAGATTATGTCAAATTTGTTTCCAAAACGCGCCGAACCGTGCGCGATGGGGCCGGAGTGGCCCTGGGTGAGCGGTTCCGAAGTGACAAGATCGAGCGTCAGATCAATGGTTTGCGAGACGTGGTCGTGGGCGGGCGAGCGGGACTGGCGGGTCGGTGCGGAGCCGGCTCGACACTCGGTTCGTCGCAGCTTCGGTGGCGATCACGGGTTGCGTGCAGCGTCAAAACGCGTTTTGCACCGGCGCTCGATAGGTCCCGTGCAGTGTCAGAGGAATGAACATGGTGCCGTCTGACAGTCCCGCCTCCCGTCCGCGAATCGCTTTGGAAATATGCGTCGAATCGGCGGAGGGCGCGGCGGCGGCGATCGCCGGCGGGTGCGACCGGATCGAATTGTGCGCGGCGCTGGCGCTCGGCGGGTTGACGCCGTCGGCGGGGCTGGTCGCGGCGGTGCTCGACGTGGCGCGGCCGGCGGGCGTGCCGGTGCGGGCGATGGTCCGCCCGCGGCCCGGCGGCTTCGACTATGACGCGGCCGATCTGGCGCTGGCAGGGCGCGAGGCCGCGGCGTTGCTCGCGGCGGGGGTGCAGGGGCTGGTGTTCGGCGCGACGCGCGACGGGCGGCTCGACCGGCAGGCGCTGGCGGCGTGGCGCGGGGCGCTTCCGGAGCTGCCGGCGGGGCTGACGCTGCATCGCGCGATCGACGTGGTCGACGATCCCGTCGCGGCGGTGGAGGAGGCGGTGGCGCTCGGTTTCGATCATATCCTGACCTCGGGCGGGGCCGTGTCGGCGCCGGCGGGGGCGGCGACGATCGCGCGGATGGTGTCGCGTGCCGGCGGCCGGCTGGTGGTGATGGCGGGGGCGGGGGTCGCGCCCGGCAACGTCGCCGGCCTGATCGCGGCGACCGCGGTGTCGGCGGTGCACGGCTCGGCGAGCGCGCCAGCAGCGGTGGAGGATGCGCGGCTCGACTTCGGCCCGCTGCCGCGGGTGACGAGCCGTCGGCTGGTCGCAGAGCTGCGCCAGGTGATTGACGACAAGTCCAATCTAAGACAATTGTAGGGCAAGGCGCCACTGGCGCCGCTCTGCGAGCCGTGGCACCCGTTGACGCCACAAGCAGCAGGACAGGGAGTGAGGGATGAGTTTCGTGAGCCGGGTGGGGCGGTTTCGTGCCGACAATCCCTCACCGCTCTATCTGCAGCTGCAACAGCTCATCCGCGACGCGATCGGCGGCGAGGTGATCGTGCGCGGCGACGCCATTCCCGCCGAGCGCGATCTCGCGGTGGAATATGGGGTGTCGCGGATCACCGTGCGCAAGGCGATCGAGGGGCTGGTCGAGGAAGGGCTGCTCACCCGCCGGCGCGGCGCGGGCACCTTCGTCGCGGGCCGCGTCGAGAAGAATTTCAGCAAATTGTCGTCGTTCACCGAGGACATGATCGCGCGCGGGCTGGTGCCGAGCAGCAGCTGGGTGTCGCGCAGCGTCGGCACGGTCAGCCCTGAGGAATCGATGGCGCTGGCGCTGTCGCCGAGCGCGCCGGTCTATCGCTTCCAGCGGCTGCGCTTCGCCGACGAGGTGCCGATGGCGCTGGAGGTATCGACGATCGCCGGCTTCTGCCTGCCGTCGCTCGATGCGGTCGACGCCTCGCTCTATGCGGCGCTGACCGATGCCGGGCATCGGCCGGTGCGCGCGCTGCAACGGCTGCGTGCGGTGCCGTTCGGCACCGATCATGCGCGGATGCTCGGCGTCGACCCGGGCTCGCCCGGGCTGCTGATCGAGCGGCGCGGTTTCCTGCGCGACGGCCGTGCCGTCGAATTCACCCGATCCTATTACCGCGGCGACAGCTACGATTTCGTGGCCGAGCTCGCCGATAGCTGACACACGCCCGGGGGCCCTGATCCAAGTGACGACCGATACGATGACGGGCACGCTGATGCGCGCCGAGACGCTGGAGGCGGGAGCGACCGTCGCACGGCTGGTGGCGCGCAATGCCGAGGCGCTGCGCGCGCTCGGCGAGCGGCTGCGCGCGACGCCGCCCGACGTGGTGGTGACCTGCGCGCGCGGATCGTCGGACCATGCGGCGATGTACGGCAAATATCTGATCGAGACGCTGATCGGCGTGCCGGTCGCCTCGGCGGCGCCGTCGGTGGTGTCGCTGTTCGACGCGCCGGTGACGACGCGGCGGGCGCTGTGCATCGCGATCTCGCAATCGGGCCGCAGCCCCGATTTGCTCGCGACGGTGGAGGCGCACGCCAAGGCCGGCGCCGAGGTGGTCGCGCTGGTCAACGACGAGGCGTCGCCGCTCGCCGAGATGGCGGATACGCTGCTCGCGCTGAGCGCCGGGCCGGAGCGGTCGGTGGCGGCAACCAAGTCGTGCATCGCGGCGATGGCGGGGCTGGCGGCGCTGGTTGCGGCCTGGTCCGGCGACGACGCGCTCACCGCGGCGGTGGCGGCGCTGCCCGAGCAGCTCGACCGTGCCGTGGCGCTCGACTGGAGCGCGGGCGTCGAGCCGCTCGCCGAGGCGAAGCAGATGTTCGTGATCGGCCGCGGCTATGGCTTCGGCGTCGCGCAGGAATGCGCGCTGAAGCTCAAGGAAACGTGCCAGGTGCAGGCCGAGCCGTTCAGCGCGGCGGAAGTGCGCCACGGCCCGATGGCGATCGTCGGCGAGGGCTTCCCGGTGCTGGCGCTGGCGACCTCCGACGCGGCGGGCGACGACGTGATGGCGGTGGCGGAGACGTTCGCCGGACGCGGCGCGACGGTGCTGTCCGCGCATGCCGGCGACGCGCGCGCCAATTTGCCGGCGCTCGACGCGCATCCGGCGGTGCAGCCGATCCTGATGCTGGCGAGCTTCTACGGCCTCGCCGAGGCGCTGTCGCGACGGCGCGGGCTCGATCCCGACACGCCGCCGCATCTCGCCAAGGTGACGCGCACGTTATGAGCGAGGCCTATCGGTTCACCAACGGTCACGTCGTCGTGGCCGATGCGGTGTGGCGCGGCGCGGAGATCGTCGTCTCGGACGAGCGGATCGCCGCGATCCGGCCGCTCGACGGCGAGGCTGGCGACGCGGTCGACCTCGACGGCGGCTGGCTGATGCCCGGCTTCATCGACACGCAGGTCAATGGCGGCGGCGGCGTGCTGTTCAACGACGAGACGAACGTTGCAGGTGTCCGCGCGATCGCCGAGGCGCATGCGCGCTACGGCACCACCGCGCTGCTGCCGACGCTGATCAGCGACACGCCCGACCGGATCGCGCTGGCGCTGGATGCGGTGGACGAGGCGATCGCGGCGGGCGTGCCCGGCGTGGTCGGCGTGCACATCGAGGGGCCGTGGCTCAACGTCGCGCGCAAGGGCATCCACGATCCCACCCGGTTCCGCCTGCTCGACGCCGGGATGATCGCATTGCTCACCCGGCCGCGGCGCGGCAAGGTGATGGTGACGCTGGCACCCGAGCTGGCGCATATCGACGACATCGCCGCGCTGACCGCGGCGGGGGTGCTGGTCAGCGCCGGCCATACCGAGGTCGGCTATGACGGCGCGCTGGCGGCGTTCGACGCGGGGCTGAGCGGCATCACCCATCTGTTCAACGCGATGCCGGCGATGGTGCAACGGACCCCCGGTCTGGTCGGCGCCGCGCTCGACGATCCGCGGCCGTGGTGCGGGCTGATCGTCGACGGCGTGCATGTCGCCCCGGCGGTGCTGCGCATCGCGCTGCGCGCGCGCGGCATCGAGCGGATGATGCTGGTCACCGACGCAATGTCGTCGGTCGGCGCCGAGCAGAAGGACTTCGTGTTGCAGGGCCGGCAGATCCGCGTGCGTGACGGCATCTGCTCCTATGAGGACGGCACGCTGGCGGGGTCGGACCTCGACATGGCGGCGGCGGTGGCCAATGCGATGGGGATGCTCGGGCTGGCGCCGGCGGTGGCGGCGCGGCTCGCGGCGGGAAATCCGGCGGCGTTCCTGGGGCTGGCGGCGGAGCGGGGCACGCTCGCCGCGGGCCTGCGCGCCGACTGGGTGCAGCTGACCGCGGCGATGGCGCCGGTCGCGACGACCATCGGAGGACGACGGGCATGACGATCGACCGGCGGCAGCTTCTCGGGTCCGCCGGTGCCGGTCTGACGCTGTCCCTGCCGGGCGCCGCGCTGGCGGCGCCGGGCAGCCGTTACGGCGCGTTGCCGATGCCCGCACCGGTCGACGGCCTGTTGCCGCCGCTGCCGGTCGGCGACCCCTCGCGGATCGGCTTCGACCAGGGCTGGCTGTTCCACGAAGGCGACATCGCCGTGCCACCGGCGGCGACACACAACGAGACCTATCTACGCGCCAAGGCGGGCAACGCCACCGGCGCGGCGGCGATGGACTATGACGACAGCGAATGGCCGGTGGTGACGCTGCCGCACGATTGGGCGTCGTTCCAGCCGTTCGTCGAGACCGCCAACGTCGCGCAGGGCTATCGCCCGCGCGGCATCGGCTGGTACCGGCGCAGCTTCCGGCTCGATCCCGCCAGCCGCGGCCGCTATCTCGAACTGCAGTTCGACGGCATCGCGACCAATGCGACGATCTGGGTCAACGGCAGCGTCGTCGCGCACAATTGGTCGGGCTATAACAGCGTCTATATCGACATCACGCCGTTCGCGCGGTTCGGCGACGAGACCAACGTCGTCGCGATCCGCGTCGATGCCGAGGCGATGGAGGGCTGGTGGTACGAAGGCGCCGGTCTGTACCGCCACGCCTGGCTGGCGACGCGCGCGCCGGTGTCGATCGTCACCGACGGGGTGCATTGCGACCCGCGGCGGGGCGCGGATGGCGGCTGGACGGTGCCGGTCGCGGTGACGATACGCTCGACCGAGGCGGCACCGGTGACGGTGCGGGCGGTCGCCAGCCTGATCGATCCCGACGGCCGCACCATCGCGACCATCAACGTACCGCCGGTGACGGTCGCGCCGCTGGACGAGGCGGTGACGCAGGCGGTGGTGCCGGTCGCTGCGCCGCGCCTCTGGTCGGTCGAGGCGCCGACGCTCTATACCGTCGCGGTGACGCTGGAGCGCGACGGCGCCGCGGTCGACCGGCGGCGCGTGCCGATCGGCTTCCGCACGATCCGCTTCGATGCCGACAAGGGGCTGTTCGTCAACGACGCGTCCGTCAAGCTGAAGGGCGTGTGCATCCACCACGACCATGCCGGTGTCGGCGTGGCGCTGCCCGACGGGCTGCTCGCGTGGCGGCTGGAACGGCTGAAGGAGCTCGGCTGCAACGCGATCCGCTGTTCGCACAATGCGCCGCCGGTCGCTTTCCTCGACCTGTGCGACCGGATGGGCTTCCTCGTCATGGACGAGAACCGCAACTTCAATCCCTCGCCCGATTATATGGCGCAGCTCGAATGGCTGGTGCGGCGCGACCGCAACCACCCGAGCGTCATCCTGTGGTCGGTGTTCAACGAGGAGCCGATGCAGGGCACCGCGGCCGGCGTGCAGATGGTGCGGCGGATGGCGGCGGCGGTGAAGCGGCTCGACGACAGCCGGCCGGTGACCGCGGCGATGAACGGGTCGTTCTTCAATCCAGAGAACGTCTCGACCGTCGTCGACGTCGTCGGCTTCAATTATTATCCGGGCGATTACGACCGGTTCCACGCGCTCAACCCGACCAAGCCGATGACCAGCTCGGAGGATACCAGCGCGTTCGAGACGCGCGGCGCCTATGAGACGATCCCGGAGAAGCACATCCGCTCGTCGATGGACGACGATGCCGCCGGCTGGGGCGAGACGCATCGCAAGGGCTGGGCGGAGATCGCCAGGCGACCGTTCGTCGCCGGCGGCTTCGTGTGGACCGGCTTCGACTATCACGGCGAGCCGACGCCGCACGTCTGGCCGACGATCGCGAGCTTCTTCGGCATCCTCGACCTCTGCGGGTTCCGCAAGACGGCGTATGACATCCATCGCGCCGGCTGGATCGACGACACGCCCGTCGTCGGCCTCGCGCCGCACTGGACGTGGCCGGGCCGCGAGGGGCAGCCGGTGCCGGTGCTCGTCCTGTCCAATGCCGAGCGGGTCGTGCTCAAACTCAACGGCCGCGTCGTCGGCGAGGCGGCGGTCGACCGGTTGATGGGCAATGCCTTCACCGTCCCCTATGCGTCGGGCACGCTGGAGGTGATCGCGCTGTCCGGCGGACGCGAGGTGGCGCGCGCCGGTCACGAGACCGCGGGCGCGCCGGTCGCGTTGCGGCTGACGCCGGCGCGGCGCGCGATGGCGGGCGACGGCGAGGACGTGCAACCGGTGACGATCGATGCGATCGACGCGCGCGGCCGCCACGTGCCGACCGCCAACCTGCCGACGCGGTTCACCGTTGCGGGAGCGACGATCATCGGCGTCGGCAACGGCGATCCCAACAGCCACGAATCCGAAAAGGGCGACGGTCCGACCAGCGGCGCGCGGTCGCTGTTCAACGGGCTGGCGCAGGTGCTGGTGCAGGCGGATGCCGCGGCACGCGGGACGATCGTGCTGCGCGCGACCGCGCCAGGGCTGAAGCCGGCGCGCCTGACGATCGACCGCGTCGCGGTACCGGCGCGGGCACAGGTGCCGCGGGTGGCGGCGGTGCGCGCGATCGCCGACTGGCGACGCTCGCCGCTACTCGCCGCACGGCCCGATCCGGGGCTGGCGCCGGCGAGCGACGACAACAACAGCTGGGCATTCGTGCGCGGCGGCACCCCGACGCCGGCCGAGCCGCAGGGTGGCTGGCAGGTCTATCGCGCGCGCGTCACGCCGGTGCGCGCGGTGGCGGCGCGGGGCGGGCGGATCGCCTTCGCCGGCGTCGCCGGGCGGGCGGAGCTGTGGGTCGACGGGCGCCGGCTCGCCGCCAAGACCGACGCCGCGGTCGCACCGATCGAGGCGAAGCTGCCGCCGCGCAGCGGTGCGCGCGCCGTGGTGCTGATCGTCCAGCCGGAGGCGGAGAGGCCGTCGGGACTCGTCGGCGGAGTGACCATCCGCGCCGAATGACGCGCAAGGTCCTACGCAAAGGTATTCAATAGGTATTGTCAGCAGGTTAGCGTGCGATACACTGCGCGGGAGACCGGCCAGAGGTGAATGACGAATGACGGATGTGCAGTTGGTGGCGCCGCTCGCGGGATGGGTCCTGCCGCTGACTGCCGTTCCCGATCCGGTCTTCGCCGAGGGGATGATGGGGCCGGGTCTGGCGATCGATCCGACCGGCGATACGCTGCACGCGCCGTGCGACGCGCAGGTGCTCACCATCCACGCCGCCGGCCATGCGGTGACGCTGGATGTCGGCGGTGGCGTCTCGCTGCTGATCCATATCGGCATCGATACGGTGAAGCTGGGCGGGCAGGGGTTCATGCCGCTGGTCGCGGCGGGCGACCGGGTGCGCGCGGGCGATCCGCTGATCCGCTTCGATCTCGACGCGGTGGTGCAGGGCGCTGCGGCGGCGGTGACGCCGGTGATCCTCGTCGAGGGCGAGGGGGCCGTCGAGACGATCGCCGCCGAGGGGCTGGTCGCGGTCGGCGCGCCGCTGGCGCGGATCGTCGTGGGCGCGCCGGTGGCGGCGGATGCCGGCGCGGTCGCTGGCGAGACGCTGCGGCGCGAAGCGGTGGTGCTGCTGCCGCACGGACTGCATGCGCGGCCGGCGGCGCGGATCGTCGCGGCGGTGCGCGACAGCGGCGCCGAGGTGACGCTGACCAGCAACGGCGAGGCCGCCTCGGCGAGCAGCCCGATCGGGCTGTTGTCGCTGGGGCTGGCGCAGGGGCGCCACGTGACGATCGCGGCGCGCGGCGGGCAGGCGGCGGCGGCCATCGATGCGGTGGTCGCTTTGCTCACCGCCGAAGTCGATGCCGCGCCGGCGCCTGCGCCCGCACCGCGGCCGCCGGTCGCGCGGGACGTCGAGGCGGGCGCGCTGTCCGGCGTGCCGGCGGCGCCGGGGCTGGCGATCGGGCCGGCCTTCTGGCTGCGGCTCGAGATGCCCGAATTGCCGACGATGGGCGAGGGCGTCGCGGTCGAGCAGGCGCGGCTGGCGGACGGTATCGCCGCGGTGGCGGCGACGCTCGATGCGGCGGCGGGCGGGCCGGGGCAGATGGGTGGCGTGCTCGCCGCGCATCGCGCGATCCTCGACGATCCCGACCTGCGCGATCGCGCCGAGGCGGGGATCGCCAACGGCATGGCGGCGGCGGCGGCGATGATGACCGCGGCCGAAGGGCAGGGCGCGCAGCTCCGCGCGACCGGCAACGCGCGCATCGCCGAGCGCGCCGACGATATCCGCGACGTCGCGCTGCGCGTCGTCCATGCGATCCTCGGCACCAGCGCGGCGGCGCTGACCGTGCCGGCGGGCGCGATCGTCTTCGCCGACGATCTGTTGCCGTCGCAATTGTCCGCCCTGACCGCGGCCAAGGTCGCCGGTTTCGCCGTGGTCGGCGGCGGCCCGACCTCGCACGTCGCGATGCTCGCGGCGGGGATGGGCGTGCCGATGGTCGTGGCGCTCGGCGCGGCGGTGCGGGTCGTCACCGACGGGATGCAGGTCATTCTCGACGCCGATGCCGGCGCGGTGATCGTCGATCCGCATCCCGACCGTCAGGCGCAGGCGCGCGCGGCGATCGCGCTGCGTGCGGAGGCCGAGGCGGCGGCGCTGGCGGCGGGCGACCGGCCGGCGGCGACCGCCGACGGACAGGCGATCCACGTCTATGCCAATCTCGGCTCGGTCGCCGATGCCGAGGCGGCGGCGGCGGCGGGCGCGGAAGGCTGCGGCCTGCTGCGCACCGAAATCCTGTTCCTCGACCGGTCGGTCGCACCCGACGTCGCCGAACAGGCGGCGGATTATCGCGGCGTCGTCGCGGCCTTGCCGGGCCGGCCGGTGGTGATCCGGCTGCTCGACGTCGGCGGCGACAAGCCCGCGCCCTATCTGGCGATCCCGCCCGAGGAGAATCCGGCGCTCGGCCTGCGCGGCATCCGCGTCTCGCTGGCGCGGCCCGAGGTGCTCGATACGCAGCTGCGCGCGATCCTCGCGGTGCCCGAGGTCGAGCGCTGCCGCATCATGGTGCCGATGGTCGCCAGCATCGACGAGCTGATCGCGGTGCGCGAGGCGCTCGACCGGCTGCGTGCTGAACTGGGCGTCGGCCCGGTGCAGCTCGGCGCGATGGTCGAGACGCCCGCGGCGGCGGCGACCGCCGACCTGATCGCGGCGCATGCCGATTTCCTGTCGATCGGCAGCAACGACCTCACCCAATATGTGCTGGCGATGGATCGCGGCAATCCCGCGGTCGCCGCCGGCATCGACGGGCTGCATCCGGCGGTGCTGCGGCTGATCCGCATGACCTGCGAGGGCGCGGCAACGCGCGGCGTGCCGGTCAGCGTCTGTGGCGGGCTCGCCGCCGATCCGCTCGCCGCGCCGATCCTGGTCGGGCTCGGCGTGCGCACGCTGTCGGTGCCGCCGGCGCGTGTGCCCGCCACCAAGGCGCTCGTCGCCCGCCTCACCATGGCGGTGGTGCGCGACCATGCCGCTGCCGCGCTCGCTGCGGCAAATGCCGCCGGGGTGCGCGCGCTCGCCCGCCGCTTCGCCGAGGAGATCAGCCGATGACCCGTCCCGCCTCCCGTTTCTCGGTGATGAGCTTCCTCCAGCCGCTCGGCCGCGCGCTGATGCTGCCGATCGCGGTGATGCCGATCGCCGGGCTGATGCTGCGCCTCGGCCAGCCCGACCTGCTCGACATCGCCTTCCTCAGCGCGGCGGGCGACGCGATGTTCTCCAACCTCGGCCTGCTGTTCGCGGTCGGCGTCGCCACCGGCTTCGCGCGCGACGGCAACGGCGCAGCGGCGATGGCGGGGGTCGTCTGCTACCTCGTCTCGGTCAACGCTGCGCAGACCTTTCTGGTGGTGCCCGCGGCGACGCTCGCCAACGTGCCGGCGGCGCTGGCGGCGGGCGTGTCCGCGGCATGGAAGACGGCGGCGATCGACCGGCTGGAGGTGCCGATCGGCATCGTCTCCGGCCTCGTCGGCGGCGGCTTCTACAATCGCTTCGCGACCTTCAAGCTGCCCGATTACCTCGCCTTCTTCGGCGGGCGGCGGTTCGTGCCGATCATCGCCGGCATCGCCGGGCTGGTCATCGCGCTGGCGGTGGGGCTGAGCTACGGCACGATCAACGCCGGGATGGACGCGCTGAGCAACGGCGTCGTCGCCGCCGGCGGGTTCGGCCTGTTCGCCTTCGGCCTGCTCAACCGGCTGCTGCTCGTCACCGGGCTGCACCACATCCTCAACAACGTCGCCTATTTCGTCGTCGGCGATTATCAGGGCAAGACCGGCGACCTGACCCGCTTCTTCGCCGGCGATCCGACCGCGGGCGGCTTCATGAGCGGCTTCTTCCCGGTGATGATGTTCGGCCTGCCCGCCGCCTGCCTCGCCATGTACCACGCCACCGCGCCCGATCGGCGCAAGGAAGTCGGCGGCATGCTGTTCAGCCTCGCGCTGACCTCGTTCCTCACCGGCGTCACCGAGCCGATCGAATTCAGCTTCATGTTCCTCGCACCGGTGCTCTACGCGATCCACGCGTTGCTCAGCGGCCTCGCCGAGGCGATCATGAACGCGCTGGGCGTCAAGCTCGGCTATGGCTTCTCCGCCGGCCTGTTCGATTACGTGCTCAATTACGGCAAGGCGACGCGGCCGCTGATGCTGCTGCCGGTCGGCGCCGCTTATGCGGTGATCTATTATACGTTGTTCCGCTGGGCGATCGTGCGCTTCAACCTGCCGACGCCGGGTCGCGAGGCGCCCGAGGCGACGCCCGCCGGCCCGGCGGTGGCGGCGGATGCCAAGGCGGCGGCGTTCGTCGCGGCACTGGGTGGCGCGGCCAATCTGCGCGGCATCGATGCCTGCGCCACCCGGCTGCGGCTGGCGGTGGCGGACGCGCAGGCGATCGACGAGCCGCGGCTGCGTCAGCTCGGCGCGCGCGGCGTGCTGCGCCCGTCGCCGACCGCGGTGCAGGTGATCGTCGGCGGCATCGCCGACGGGCTCGCGATGGAGATGCGCGCGGCGCTCGACGCCGCGCCGTCCGCCGCGGCGGCGGCGGTGGTCGCGCCGCCGCCCGTCGCGGCTGCGCCGGTCGCATTGTCCGATGCGCTGCTCGCCGCGCTCGGCGGCCGGGGCAATGTCGGTGCGGTGAGCCGCCACGGCAGCCGGCTGCGCGTGGTCGTCGGCGACCGCGCACAGGTGGACGAGGCGGCGCTCGGCGGCGACGTGCGCGCCGTCGTCTGGGCCAGGCCCGACGTGGTGCATCTGCTGATGCCGGCCTGAGCCGGGCGCGGCTCAGCCGATGATGCGATGCTGCCCCGGCGGCAGGTCGGCGAGCGTCCAGTCGCCGATCCGCCAGCGCACCAGCCGCAGCGTCGGATGCCCGACCGCCGCGGTCATCCGCCGCACCTGGCGGTTGCGGCCTTCGCGGATGGTCAGTGACAGCCAGCAATCGGGGATGTGCGCGCGGACGCGGATCGGCGGATCGCGCGGCCACAGCGCCGGATCGGCGATCCGCTCGACCTCGGCCGGGCGGGTCGGTCCGTCGTTGAGCGTGACGCCCTCGCGCAGCCGCGCCAGCGCGGCATCGTCGGGCTCGCCCTCGACCTGCACCAGATAGGTTTTGGCGAGCTTGAACCGCGGATCCGCGATCCGCGCCTGCAGCCGGCCGTCGTCGGTGAGCAGCAGCAACCCCTCGCTGTCGCGATCGAGACGCCCGGCGGGATAGACGCCGGGCAGATCGATATGATCGGAGAGCGTCGCCCGCGTGGTCGGCGACCCGCGATCGGTGAACTGGCTGAGCACGCCGAACGGCTTGTTGAACAGCACGAGGGTCATGGCCGCGCGGTATCGCCTGGACGCGCGCGTGTCGATGATCGCCGTTGCATTGCCCCGGCCGGCGGATTACAGCCTGCGCTCAGCCAAGCCGCGCATCGCCGCGGCCTGTGCGGGTGTAGCTCAATGGTAGAGCAGAAGCTTCCCAAGCTTACGACGAGGGTTCGATTCCCTTCACCCGCTCCATCGTTACCGTAATCGGCTTCGGCGCGGCATTGCCGCCAGCGATTGCGAGCATGGCCGCAAGGCGACCCTCCACGCTGATGTCGACGCCGCGACCTTCCGCGGCCGGGACGAGCACGATCCGGTCGATCATGGAGCGCAGCTTCGGGACGGCCTCGGCCTTCGCCTCCGGGTCGGCGAACATGGCGTGCAGTTCCTCGACCTCGCGCCGGTAGGATGTAACCACGGCGGGGTGCAGCGCAACGACAGGAAGCGCCTCCATCTCTGACAGCGCCTCCTGAGCCCCATCGCGCTCGGCGCGGGCTTGCTGGAGCGCTTCACGCACCTCGGCGAACTCGCCGGCGCCGGCGCTGATCGCGGCAACCAGGCGGTCGACCTTGCCGGACGCCTCCGCCAGTCGCCGCTCGTAACGCGTCCGGTTCTGGCGCTCTTCTCGGAGGCCGCGGGCGCGAGCCTCGTGATATTCCTTGACGAAGATCGCGACCAGGTCGGGATCGAGCATCTGCTCGCGCAGGCCATGCAGCACCCGGTCCTCGTAGCGAGCGGTCGAGACGGTGCGCTCGTTCGTGCAGTTGTTGCCTTCCTTGCGGCCGGCGCACGCCCAATAGCCGTTGCCCTTCACGATCCAGCCGCTCCCGCAGACGCCACAAACGCCTAGCCCGGACAGCATGTGCTTGGGGCGACGCGCGGTCTGCGGTTGCGGCGTCTCATAGCTGCCGCGGCCCTCCTGGACGGCCTCCCAAAGGGCGTCATCGACGATGCGCAGCGATGGCACCTCCTCGATGATCCAGTCCGAGGACGGGTTTGGCCTGATGCGCACCGATCGCGTGACCGGCTCGACGATCTTCGATGTCCGATTGTGGATGATGCGGCCGATGTAGAGCTGGTTCTGGATAAGCCCATTGCCCCGCGTCCTGTCGGCCGCGATCGTCGTCGCCTTCCACGCACCGCCGCGCGGGCCGGGGATGCCGTCGGCGTTGAGCCGCTGCGCGATACCGCGCGGGCTGATGCCGGCGGCATACTCGCGGAAGATGCGACGCACGATCTCGGCCTGCTCTTCATCGATCGCGCGGAGCCCGCGGACGGGCCGGCCGTTCGGATCGATGCGGTTGGCGGTTCGATAGCCATACGCGATGCCGGCCGGGCTGCGGCCCTGCGCCACGGTGCCGCGCTGGCCTCGCTTGATCTTGGCGCCGAGCTCCTTGCGAAACTGCGCGTCCATAAGGCCCTTGATCGTCCCGGTGAGGTTCGTGACCTCGCCGTCGGAAAGGGTGAAGAGTCGCGCTCGGGCGAATTGGAGCCGCTCGCGGATCGCGAAGCTGTCGCCCTCATGCCGGGCGATGCGGTCGGTCGATTCGGTGAGCACCTGCTCGACGCCGCCTGCCTCGACCCGCGCCAGCATGGCAGCCAGACCGGGGCGCTGCGCCTCGCCGATCCCGGCCGCGCCGCTGATGGCATAGTCGGTATAGACGTCGACGATCGTCCAGCCTTCCCGATCTGCGCGCTCGCGACAGACCGCGATCTGATCGTCGATCGACCGGCTATTTTGAAGCTGGCTGGAGAAACGGGCGTAGATGACGGTCCGCACGGGTCGGGTCCTTAGGTCGCGAGGCTGCTATGTCCCGCGCGGCTGCTGCCCGCGCAAGGGCCTTCACCAGATCGATGAGGGCAGGGTCGTGCTTCATGCGGCCCTCGCGAGCGCCTTTGCCGCGGCCGATCGCTCGACGTCGACGATATGGACGATCCACGCCGCTCCGGCGTGCGCCCGCTGGTGCGACGCGAGCGCCTCGTAGAGGTCGGCCAGCTCCGCGGCGCCGGCGTCGGCCGCCTTGCGTTTTGCGATAGCGCGCTGCCGCTCGGCTGCTCGATCCAGCTCGGCCGCCAGTTCGAAGTTGAACGCGCCGAATCGATCGGTGCGCTCGTCGAACTCGGGGCAGGGCGGCTGCGTCTTGTCGATCACCCACCGCCACTGCTCGACGATGCATCGCGCAAGGTGGATGCCGCGCTCGGCGCCGGCCGCGGTGATCTTCCCCGCCTCGACGGCAGCTGGATAACCCTGCTCGCGGGCGTGCAGCAGCGTCAGCGCCGCGCGAGCGCATTGGCGACGGTGTTGCGGGGCGGTCAGGGTGGGCGCGGGCATCGTCAGCTGTCTTGGTCTAAGCGCGATAATGCGAACCCGAGCCAGAACGGCCCGATCATCAGCGCGGCGCCGCGAGACCTACCGGTGATCAGCTCCGCGCCGATCGCGAAGAAGGTCGGCGCGAAGCCGAGCACGATCCCGCCGACGTGACGCCGAGTGGCGCGGAAGAAGGTGCGCGTCGCCCACTTGATCGGGGCCTCCATGCTGACGTGAACTTCGTGCTTTCGAGTATCGCTCACCTGAGCACCTCCTTCACGGCCACGCCGATGTCGTTGAGGGCGAACTCGCGCCCGTCGGCGCCGGCGCGGCTGATCGCCAGCGCCGGACGCTTGCGGCTGCGGCGCTCCAGGCGCTTCGCTGTGGTGGCTGCGCAGCCGAGCGGCACATAGTCGCGGTCGAGGCCGCGGATCGTCAGGCGCTGGCCGATCGACAGGCCAGCGGCGATGGCGCGAGGGTCGGGAACCGCCGGCGTCATGCGTGGCCTCCGACCGGCATGCTGGCGACGACGCGCAGCGTGCCGCTTGCCGATGTCGATCCCGGTCTTGAAATTGCGTGCGAACGCCTCGCAGGCACGCCGTTTGTCCTGATCGGTCGCGAGACCGGCGATGATGGCGTTGCCGAAGTAGGTCCCGGCCAAGACCGCCGCGGCGGAAGCGGCAAAGGAGATCGCGTCCGGGCTGACGCTCTCGGGGGTGCCGCGGCCGGCCATCGTCTCGCTCTTGGCGAAGGCTGCGCGCCACAGTTCGACGATCGCCATAATCTCGGCGGCCTGCGGCGTGTCGCCGGCGAGGGTGCGTAGGGGAGCTTCGGTCATTGTGTGACCCTTCCGATAGACAGCTCGACGATCAGGCCGAGCCACTGGATGGTGAGGATGCCGCCCTTGACCTCGTCATGGCGGCATTCGGGGTGCGAGCGCAGCACGCGCGGGACGACGGTCAGGCCGTCACCGCGCCAGCCGCCCCACTCGAAGCGGGGGATGAGGTGGCGACGCATCACCACTGCCCTTTGATCAGCGCCCAGACGGCGCGGGCGGCGAGGGTGGTCCCGCCGAGCAGCACGGTCAGCGCGAGCAGCGCGACAATCGCCCTGACGAGCGGGCGCGGGGGACGGCTGGCGCAGTCGGGGCAGCCGCAACCGTGGGGGCAGTTGAACAGGTTGCCGCTGTAGGGGCTGCGGATCTTGCGCTCCGGCGGGGTGCGGCTCGCCATCAGAGCGTCCCCGCGACCATGGTCAGCAGCACCGGGCCGCCGACCCAGACGGCGAGGCCGCCGATGGCGACGACGATCATCCGGTCAAGCATGCCGCGCGCGCAATCCTCCGCGGCGTCGCACAGGGCGGCGAGGCGGGGCATGGCGAGCTGCGGCACCGTCGGCCGGCGCAGCGGATGCGTCGTCGACTTACCCCGCGCCCGGCCGACGACGGCCTTCAGGCGGGCCGCGGTGGCGTCACGCCCGGCGAGCACCAGCGGCTGGCGGTTGAACGGCCGCGCAGCAGCGTGATGGCTAAGCGTGTGCGGGATCAGCCGCCGGGTGACCGGCGGGTCCTTGTCGATGTGGAAGTCAGTGACGAGGGCGCCGGTCGCGTCGGCCTCGCGGAAAAGGTTGGCAAGTTGCACGGCGTGCTCCCATCGGGCGGGGTGCCCTGATGGTGTCTTTATCTGCCATTATGGCATATTACGTCAACTCACATTATGCCGTATTGGCATTTACTCTCTTCTCTGTTGCTCGTCGTACCCTTTTTGTTCCAGATCTCGCTTGTCGGAGGGAGCCGGTGAGTCGTGAGTAGAAAGGTGATCGAGTGGTGTAGAGCAACCAGCTTCGGCGTTCCGGTAGGCCCTTGGAGGTTCGGCAGGCGGGACGCTCGCCGCGACCTGATGGCCGAAGGCCTGGGTTCTTATGACGAGGACGGCTGCTTCTTCATCACTGTGCCCGGCGGGTTGGATGTTCGTCAGGAGTGGATGGCTTTCGATGAAGCACACGAGCTAGCGGAGTCTGTGAAGCGCCGTCACTCGGCCGAAAACCTTAAACGTCGTACCGTCACCTATGAAAATCGTCGAGTGCGATGGGTTCGTAGATCTGGGTACTAGGCGGGCCGGCTCGCTCTCGAACTGCTTAAAGGTAGCCTCGCCTTCACCGTTAACGATTACGTATAACCGACCCGGAAACAGTGTTCTGTCGTCTCGATCGACGATGACGGTACCGCCATCTTCGATTTCCATGTCCATTGAGTCTCCGTCTACGCGCAGCGCGACTGCCCCTGGTGGTGTTGACGCAGGAACCGGCATGTCGCCCATCGATTGTTGGACGGCCTCCTTCATCGTGCCTGCCGCAACTAGGCCGATGATCGGTATCATCCGCACGTTGGCGGCTGGAAGTTCGGGATCGCCGCCCTCGTACCCGAGCCATGCCTCTACCTTCAGCATTTCGGAATGCTTGAAGGCGCGCTTGCCCGTCAGGCGCTTTGATACCGCCGTTGGGTCGATGCCGAGCAAATTTGCCAGATCGCCCTGATTGTAATTGCGCTCCTTCATGCGCGCGCGGATCTCTTCGATGTCCATGTCGCGCGTTAGGCCATCGGCTATGCCGATATGGCAAATGCCATTCTGGCAAAATAGCTCTTGCTCTGAAAATGCCATTTCGGCATATCTCCGGCTATGGACAGCTTCGCGAATGCACTGATCGACGCGCTCGGCGGCACGACTGCGGTAGCCAATCGAGCCCGCACCGGCGTTTCGACCGTGCATCACTGGCGCCGGACGGGCCTCTCGGCCTCGCGTCTCGATCATCTGCGTCGCATTGCTCAAGACGAGCTGCCTTCCGTCAACGTTGAAGCGATCGCCGCAGAGCACGGCGTCGAGCTTCCACCTATCGGCGACGAGGCGACAACGTCATCGGGAACTTCGCCCAAAATTTCCCATCAGGCTGCGGCATAATGGGCGCGATCGTCCCCAGCGCGGTGCGTGAGCGCAAGCTCAAGATCGCCTTCGGTGAGCTGGTCGGGCTGGTGGGCGGCGTGGAAGCCGCCGCCAGCGATTGTCGCGTCAGCAAGAGCACGATCGCGCGCTATGCGTCGCTGTCGCCCGCGGACGCGGAGTGCTTCGCGCCAGTCGACGTCGTGCGCGCCCTCGAAGCGGTAGCAGGGCAGGCGGTCATCACGACCGAGCTGGCGAACATGGCCGACGGCGTCTTCATGAAGCTGCCAAGCGTCACGCGCCCGGCGGACCTGTTCGCCGCGCTGTCGGATCTGAGCCGCGAGGCCAGCGAGCTGACCGCCGCGATCTGTGCGGGCTTCAACGACGGCAAGTTCTGCGACCTCGATGCCGCCAAGGCGCGCAGTGAGTGCGACGACGTGATCGAGCGCGCGGCGCAGATGCGCGCTCTCCTCGACACCATCATCGGAGATTCCGCATGAAGAAGCTGCATCTGCCGGCGCTGCCGGCGAACGAGGGCGCGCGCCTGCTCGCCCGCCGCATCCAGGCCGCCTACAAGGGTAACCTACCGCTGGCGTCGCACTGCATGCAGGTGCCGGTAATGACGTTGCAGACGCTCGTCGACGGAACGCTGATCCCCGGCGAGGAGCTGGTCCGCGACATCGGTCGCGCGACGCAGGACGGCATCACCCGCACGCATTGGCGGTCCCGCCCGGCGGGTGGCTGGTTCGACGCCGACCGGCTCGCCGCCTGATGTTCAACGAGATCACGCGTGGGGCGATGATCCCCCGGCTCGCGCGTGCCGGCGAGGCGGGCATGCGTTGGCCCACAACCCTCCTGTCCTCGCCGGACTGCTGCGTGGTGCTTCATGGCTAAGCCCGCGTCCCTCAACATGCACGATGCCGACGGGCGCGTGTGTGCCGACGAGGCGGAGGTGTTCCCCCGAGCCTCCACCTCGTCGGGTTCGATGTTCGACGAGATGACCGGCCTCGTTGCCGGCGTCGATAGGATCAACGCCTGGCTCGCGGTCGCGAAGCCGGGCGACCGGTTCATCTATGCCACGCGCCAGACGCTGCCGATCACCTCGGCCGGTCGGCTGCGCATGCTCGATCTTCAGAAGCAGGGGCTGGTGTCGCTGGTGCGCCCCCGGTCGACCCTTGATCCGACCGTGTTCAACTACACGGCGATGCGCACGACGACGCCGTCGGCGGTCACCAAGCTGGAACGTCCGCGGCTCGCTGCGAAGGTGGAGCCGATCGCCGACGGCGAGGCCGCGGTGATCGACGCGCTGCTGCCTGTGCTGGAGCGGTTCGCCCGCTACGGCCGGCCGTGTCCGACCGACCGGCAGCTCGCCGCCAAGGCGGGGCTCACCGAAGACGACGTGAAGGCGGGGCTGGAGGCGATGGCTTCGGCCCACCTGATCCGCGTCCAGGGCTGCGCCGCACCGACCTATCGGCGGATCATCATCCTTTCCAACGGCCTCATTACAGGGATCGCCGCATGACGAAGAAGCAGGTGCAGGCGGCCGAGCCCGCGCGTTCGTTCGAGATCGAGGTGCCCGCGCTGCGCGCCGCGCTCGCCGACGTCGCCGGCGTCGTCGAGAAGCGCAACACCATTCCCGTCCTCTCGAACGTGCTGATGGTGGTGACGCCCAGCGCGCTGACCCTGACCGCTACCGACCTCGAAGCCTGGGGCGAGCGGCACGTCGCGCTCGACGGGACGGCCGACCCGATGTCGCTGACCGTCGAGGCCGACGTGCTCAACCGCATCGCCAAGAAGCTGCCGGCCGATGCCGCCGTCCGCTTCGCCTTCGCCGACGGCAAGCTGACCGTCTCGGCTGGGCGGTCGCGCTTTTCGCTGCCGACGTTGCCGATCGAGGATTTTCCGGTGCTGCCGAGCAAGGACTGGGACGTCGAGTTCGAGATGCAGGCCATCTACCTGTCCGGCGCGCTGTCGACCGTCGGTTTCGCCGCGTCGACCGAGGAGACGCGCTACTATCTGGGCGGCGTGTTCATGCATGCGCCGGAGGGCGCCGATCTGCGGTTCGCCGCCACCGACGGCCATCGCCTCGCGCGCGGCGTGATGGCGCTGCCGTCGGGCGCCGAGACGCTGCCGGACGTCATCATTCCTCGCAAGATCGTCAAGGTCCTGACCTCGCTGCTGGACCGCCACGAAGGCCAGATCGAGGTCCGCGTCTCCGCCACCAGCCTGCGCGTCGAGATCGGCCAGACGGTCGTCCACTCGAAGGTGATCGACGGGACGTTCCCGGATTACACCCGCTCGATCCCGTCGTCGCACACCTCGCTTCTGAAGGTGGACCGCGAGCAGCTCGCGGTCTCGGTCGCGCGGGTCACCACGATCTCGTCGGACAAGACGCGCGCGGTGAAGATGGTGTTCGACATGGACATGATCGTCCTGTCGGTCACCAGCCCGGAGAACGGCACGGCCGTCGAGGAGCTGCCCTGCGACTATGCGGGGCCGGCGCTGACGATCGGCTTCAACGCCCGCTACCTCGGCGAGGTGCTCGGTCACCTTACCGCCGATCAGATCGAGGTTACGTTCACGGACAGCGCCGGACCGGCGCTCTGGCGCGATCGCGAAGGTGCCAACGCGACGTTCGTCCTCATGCCGTTGAGGGTCTGACTATGGCGCACGCCAAGCTCAACCTCGCGCGCATGCTGTCGTGGATCGAGCAGAAGCTCGACGCCGGGCTGCCGACGCCGACCGATGCGGAGATCTGCGAGCTGTTCGGCTTCGATAGCACCGAGTCGGCGCGCACGCTGCTGGCCGAGCTGGCCGACGCGGGCAAGATCACGATCAAGGGCTATGGTCCCGACCGCCGCATAGCGCTCGGCCGTTCGAAGGGCTCCATCGCCGGCGTCGGCCGCGTCGCGCCCATCGTGAAGAAGACCGATGCCGACGTCGATCGCGCCGCGGCGCGCCTCGCCGAGATCGTGCGGCGGGGTCGAAAGCCCGCCGCTGCCGTCGTCGCTGAGAACGCCGCGGCCCTTCTGAAAACCGTCAACCCGAAACCGGCTCGACCGAAGCCGGAAGCACCCATGCCGAAGGAAGTCCCGATGCCCGCAGACAAGAACGCCCGGACGGTCAAGGCCGTCGCCCCCGCGTCGATCGAGGACCTCTGCGAGCAGCTGCGCGAGCTGTTCGAGGCCAAGGTGCAGGACGCGATCGACGCCGCGGTGACGCGGGCGGAGATCGCCGAGAATCGCGCGGCGCGAGCCGAGGAGAAGCTCGCACAGGCCAAGGCGCTGTTCGCCTGATCGACAACACCGCGGGCTGATGCCTGCGACCGGGGGTATCCAGTACGTGTCCACCAATTCCCCGTCGCTCTCGCCTTTGGGGCAGGCGGCGATTGCATTCGCTCGTCGCGGCTGGTTCGTCTTTCCCTGCAATCACAGGAACGGACGGCCGCTCGTCGTCGGCGAGCCCGGCCCGGACGGCAAGCCGGTCCCCAAGACGGGCGGCCTGCACCAGGCGACCCGTGACGAGGAGCAGATCGCCGCATGGTGGCGCCAGTGGCCGCGCGCGCAGATCGGCCTCAACGCCGGCGCAAGCGGCCTGCTGCTGATCGACTTCGATCCCCGCACCGACCCCGCCGTTCCGGAAGTGATCGACGAACAGACCGGCGAGGTCCTGCGCGAGGGCGTCGAGGAGAAGGTCTGGTCCGTCGATCTGCTGAAGGCGGCGCTGATGGTCGAGATGGGCGTGGCGCTGCCCGACACGTTGACATCGCAGACGCCGTCCAACGGCGAGCACAAGTTCTTCCTGATGCCCGACGGCGAGCCGATCGGGAACCGCGGCAATCTGCCCGATCACATCGATGTGCGCGGGCAGGGCGGTTACGTCATCGTGCCGCCGTCGGAGCGGATCGGCGATCTCGAGTCCGGCGGCTCCAAGGGGCCGGGACCGTACACCTGGCTGCATGGCGACTGGGCCGACGTCGCGTCGATCGCGCCGGCACCGCCCGAGCTGGTGCGCATCCTGCGCGAGCCGAAGAAGAAGCGGGACGGCAAGGGCGGCAAGCCCGTGGCGGCGCGGCGGGCAGGGGCGCCGGCCGCGCTTGCCGGCGACGTCGACGACGACGTGCGCAAGTACGCCCTGGCGGCGCTCGACGGCGAATGCCGCGACATCGCGCGCGCGGGGTCGGGGCAGCGCAACGCGCAGCTCAACGAGGGAGCCTTCAAGGTCGCCACGCTCGTCGCGGCCGGCGCGCTGTCCGAAGCGGTCGCCCGCGCCGCGATCGAGGGCGCCGCGCGCTCCAATCCCGGTCACGATGACGATCGACAGCTCATCGCCACGATCGACAGCGGATGGACAGCCGGCCTGCAAAGCCCGCGCGATCTCGCAGAGATCGCTGCCGCCTCGCGCGCCCGCAGAGAGCGCGGTCCTCCTCGACAATCCTCCCGCGGTTCACCCCCCGCCCCCGGCCCGGAGGGGAATGGCAAGCCAAGCTCCCAGATGGGAGCCACCGGTGGTCATCATATGGGGAAGGGGTCCGGGGGCGAGGATCTCGCGCGGGAATGTGCGTTCCTGCCTCAGACCGATCTCGGCAATCTCCAGCGATTCCTCCGCCGCTACGGTCGCGACTTCCTGTTCGTCGAGCAATGGGGGTGGCTCGCGTGGGACGGTCGGCGCTGGAACCGCGACATGGCGGTCAGCCTTCTCGGCCGCGCCGTGCAGGACACGGTGCGTGCTATCCAGGAGGAGGCGACCTTCGTCCGCGAAAGCGGCATCGCCGCCGATCCGCCGGCGGACGCCGACGACGCGCAGCTCGCCGCGCACGCGGAGCAGCAGAAGGGCCGGCACGATCGCGTCGTGCTGACGAAGCGCGACGGCACGACCGTGCTGCTGTCCGAGACGATCTCGAAATGGGGACGCACGTCGGAAGGGGCAGGGCATATCGCCAGCCTGCCGAAGATGGCCGAGGCGCGCATCACCGCGCGGCCGGCCGACTTCGACGCCGACCCGCTTCTGGTCAACATGGCCAACGGCACCCTGTCTTTCGTGCGCGGCGAGGATGGTCGTTCGGCATCGGTCAAGCTGGTCGACCCGCGACGCGAGGATCTGATCACCAAAATCGGCACCGCGGCATTCGTGCCTGCCGCAAGATGCCCGTCCTATGATGCGTTCCTTGAGCGTGTGCAGCCGAAGGCGGAGATGCGCGAGTTCCTCGACGTCTGGGCCGGGTACAACATGCTCGGCGACGCGTCGGCGCAGAAGATGGCGATCTTCTACGGCGAGGGCGCGAACGGGAAGGGCGTCTGGATCAACACCAAGCGCGCGATCCTCGGCGACTATGCCTGGGCGGCGTCGATCAACACCTTCATGGAAGCCGACCGGTCGCGAAAGGGGTCGGACGCATCGCCCGACCTCGCCGCGCTCGCCGGTCGACGCATGGTCTACGCCAACGAGGCCGAGGAGGGATCGAAGCTCTCCGACGGCCTCGTCAAGGAACTGACCAGCGATGAACCGAAGGGTGGCGTGCGCGAGCTGATGAAGCCGCCGTTCGAGCTGATCATCACCTTCAAGAACACGATCATCGCGAACAACAAGCCGCGGATCGGCACCGACCACGGCATCAGGCGGCGCATGCAGCTCGTGCCGTGGGACGTCATCATCCCACACGAACATCAGGACCCGCTGCTGAAGGCGAAGCTCGTCAAGGAGTCGAGCGGCATCCTCAACAGGATGGTCGCCGGCGCGCTTCAGTATCTCACCACTGGCCTGCCGCTGCCCGAGACGATCAAGGAGGCGACCGAGGCGTATCTCGACGAGAACGACATCCTCGGCAAGTTCCTCGCGCTGTGCATCGAGCGTGTGCAGGGCGAGACGATGGGGTCGAGCGCCCTGCACGAGCTGTTCGCCGCGTGGCAGACGTGGGCGCAGCTGCTCCCCGCCAGCGGCAAGCCGTGGTCCCCCAAGTATCTCGGGCAGCAGCTGGAGCGGAAGAACTTCCACAAGCGCAAGTCCAGCTCGATGGTCTGGAGCGACGTCTGGCCGCTCTACGTCGCCACCGACTTCGTCCGCGAAGGCCGCGCCGTCGAGACCGATCTCCCCGCACCCCGACACAAGGACGGCCGTGGATCGCCCCCCGCACCCCCTGAAATGGGTGACGATTACGACGATCTGCCGCCTTGATCCTCCCAACCTCCCTGATCTGGGAGGATAGCACCCGACCGGGAACCGCGGTTTTCTGCGGGTTTGGGAGGGTGTGGGAGCTTGGGAGGCAAATCGCAGCCCCTCTCCGTAGCGCGCAGGCGCAGGCGCACACACGATCATCCTCCTGTTATTTACCTCCCAACCTCCCAAAGGACAGATAAGTGGCTGATTTCTCCCGTCTATACCCTCCCAATCTTCCTCCCATCGTTGGGAGGGACGATGTTGACCCTCCCAAGGGACAGTTCCTGTCGTTCACGGCGGTCGAGGATCGTCTCGTCGAGGCGCTGCTCACCTGCTGGCGCTATCCGGATCGGGAGCGCGGCTGGCAGACGCTGCGCTCGGCATGGCCGGAGATCAGCCGCGACGTGTGGGCCGGCGACTACGATGCGCGCGGTGGCGACGGCACTAGCGCCGTGCTGCGGCCGGCTGCGCAGACGCGTGCCGAGATCAGCGAGATGGAGGAGGCGTTCGGTTGGCTTGACGGCGTCGCCCCGGACGACCGCAAGCTGATCGGGCTGGCGATCGTCCAGCTGGCGCAAGGCAAGCGCGAGGTGTCTTGGATCGAGCTGATGCGGAAGATGGGCGTGAAGCGGGGCGCTGACGGGCTGAGGATGCGCTATTCGCGAGCGATCACAATGATCGCTCAGGCCCAAAGCCGCAGAAGTCCTAGGCTAGACGTGTCAATGGGCTAAAGTTGCCGCCGCCAACATTTTACCTGTTCGCCTATGCGACGAAATCAGCCTATTTATTGACACGCTGGGTTGGGCCTTCGGACGCAACACGGTGACTTCCTCTCCTCGACGGGCGGCGCGGCTTCGGTCACGTCGCCCGTCGCCGTTTACAGGCGATCGACGTGGCCAAGCTGACCAGCCTGCGGCCACGCCTCGGTGGCCTGCGCCCTCGCCTCGCGAGCGTGCCTGCCGATCGGCAGTCGTTCGATCGGCAGCGCGACCAACGTGCATCGCGCAAGTGGTACAAGACGTCGCGCTGGCAGAAGCTGCGCATGTCGATCCTGCTGCGCGATCTGTTCACCTGCCAGTGGCCGGGCTGCGGCCGGGTCGAGGCCGACACGTCGCAGCTGGTCGCGGATCACCGCAAGCCGCACCGCGGCGACGAGGCGTTGTTCTGGGATGACCGGAACCTGTGGTGCCTGTGCAAGCCGTGCCACGACAGCCTGAAACAGCGCGAGGAGCAGCGCGCGGACTGAAGGGGCG
>NZ_SCMZ01000042.1:0-33745 GCF_005503285.1 Sphingomonas sp. 2SG | reverse complement strand
GACGGGGGTAGGGGTGGGGCGACGTCTCGGCCCCCGCCGCGGCAAAGCCGCGTCGTCAGTCGTCGCGTGCCGCGACGCTGGCCGTGGATCGGCCCGCGACGCGGATTAGCGGGGCTAATCCGCTGGCCGATCCCTGCCTTTGAACCCCTGCGCCACGACGAACCATTCCACCGAGCCCTTGCGGCTCGACGGCGGCTTGGCGTGCTTCACCGTCGCGAAATTGCGCTTCATCTCGGCGACGAGCTGCTGGTCGGCGCCGCCGGCGAATACCTTCGACACGAACGTGCCGCCCTTCTCGAGCACCTCGACCGCGAACGCCAGGGCGGTCTCGACCAGCGCCATCGTGCGCAGCGCATCGGTCTGCGGATGGCCGACGGTGTTCGCCGCCATGTCCGACAGCACCAGATCGGGCGCGCCGCCCAGCGCCTCGATCAATTTGCCCGGCGCGGCATCGTCCATGAAGTCCATCTCGAAGATCGTCACGCCGTCGATCGGATCGACCGGCAGCAGGTCGATGCCGACCACCGCCGCCTTGGGCAGGCGACGCTTGATGACCTGGCTCCAGCCGCCCGGCGCGATACCGAGATCGACGACGCGCTTCGAGCCGCGGATGATGCCGAACCGCTCGTCGAGCTCGATCAGCTTGTAGGCGGCGCGGCTGCGATAGCCCTCCGCGCGCGCGCGCTTGACGTAGGGATCGTTGAGCTGGCGTTCGAGCCAGCGCGTCGATTGCGCGGTGCGGCCGCGCGCCGTCTTGACCCGCGTGCGCAGGCCGCCACCATCACGGCTCACGCGATATTCCTCTTCACGGTCGGGGACTCCCCATCAGGCGTCGCAAAATGCCCTCGCGGATGCCGCGATCGGCGATACCCAGCCGTTCGGCGGGCCAGAGGTCGAGGATCGTCTCGAGGATCGCGCAGCCGGCGACGACCAGATCGGCGCGCTCCGAGCCGATGCAGGCGAGCTGCGCGCGCTCGCGCACCGATTTGCGCGCGAGGTCGGCACTGATCCGCCGCATCGCATCGGCGGGCACGATCAGCCCGTCGACCTGCGCGCGGTCGTAATGGCTGAGCCCGAGATGGACGCTGCCGAGCGTCGTCACCGTGCCGCTGGTGCCGAGCAGGCGCGGCCGCGCCACCTCCCTGGGCAGGCGCGCGGCGAAACCGGCGAAGCTCTCCGCGACGATGCCGCGCATCCGCGCATAGGCCGCCAGCCGGCCGCTCTCGCCCTCGCCGCCGCCGGCATGTTCGGTCAGCGACACCACGCCCCAAGGCGCCGAATGCCAGTCGAGCACGCGCGGCATCGCGCCGGGTTTGGTGTCGATCAGCACCAGCTCGGTCGAGCCGCCGCCGATGTCAAAGATCAGCGCGGGGTCGTCGCCCGGCTCGATCAGCGCATGGCAGCCGAGCACGGCGAGTCGCGCCTCCTCCTCGGCGGAGATGATGTCGAGATGGATGCCGGTCTCGGCATAGGCGCGGGCGATGAAGTCGGTGCCGTTGGCGGCGCGGCGGCACGCTTCCGTCGCCACCGAGCGGGCGAGCGTGACGTTGCGGCGCTTCAATTTGTCGGCGCAGACGCGCAGCGCTGCGATGGTCCGCTCGATCGCGGTGTCGCTGAGCCGTCCGGTCGCGGCAAGGCCTTCGCCGAGTCGCACGATGCGCGAGAAGGCATCGACCACCGCGAAGCCGTCGCCCTGCGGGCGCGCGATCAGCAGCCGGCAATTGTTGGTGCCGAGATCCAGCGCGGCGAACGCCTGCGCATCGGACCAGCGGCCGCGTGGCGGCCGGCTCGGCGCCGGACGGGCAGGGGGCTCCTGCCGGTACGGCATTCGGGCGGATCGATCCCCCATAGCCGTGGTGACTTTCTGTTTTCTACTGCCGTCGCGGGACGATACCCGCTCGGTGCTTGCCCCCTAGGTAGCGCGGACCGGGGCTTGCGACAAGCGGAGGCGTTTGCCCCGTTGACAGCCCTGCACCTGCCCCCTAAATGCGCCGCCTGCGATTGCCCGATCCTCTAATGGTAAGAGAGCGGACTCTGACTCCGTCAATCAAGGTTCGAGTCCTTGTCGGGCATCCAGTTTTCATCGCCGCATGCGCGATATCCCACCCCCTCTGAACGCTGACGTCGTGCTCGGCATCGACGCCGCCTGGACCGCGACGCGGCCGAGCGGAGTCGCGCTTGCCGTGCGGCAGGCGGGGCGGTGGACGCTGCGCGCGGTGGCGCCGTCCTATGACCATTTTCTCGCGCTTGCCGAAGGTACGCTGCTGACGACGCGGCCGGGGGGGTCGCTGCCGGATGCGGCGGCATTGCTCGCGGCGGCGGCGCGGATCGCGGGGAAGGCCGTGGCGCTGGTCGCGGTCGACATGCCGCTGGCGCATGCGCCGATCGTCGCACGGCGGCCGTCGGACAATGCGATCGCCCGAGCGTTCGGGGCGTGGCATTGCGCGACGCATTCGCCGAGCGCCGACCGGCCGGGGGCGCTCAGCGACACGCTGTGCGCCGGCTTCGCCGCGGCGGGCTATCCGCTGCGCACAGGTGACGCGAGCACGGGCGGCCTGATCGAGGTCTATCCGCATCCGGCGCTGGTGCGGCTCGCCGGCGGGACGCGGCGCCTGCCGTACAAGGCAAGCAACAGCGCAAAATACTGGCCCGGTGAGCCGCTCGCAATGCGGCGCGGGCGGCTGCATGCCGAGTGGCGGCGGATCGCCGCGTTGCTCGCGACGCGCTTTGACGGGCTGGCCGATCAGCTGCCGCCGCTCGGCGATCACCCCGCCGGCGTCGCCGCCAAGGCGCATGAGGATATGCTCGATGCGATCGTCTGCGCCTGGGTCGGCGTCACCGCGCTGGAGGGGGAGGCGGACGCGTTCGGCGACGACGACTCGGCGATCTGGGTACCGCGGGCGCTGTCGGGAACCGGGGTGGATGCGGCCGGTTGAAGCCGGCATGCCGACGTTCGATCCCCGCTCCACCGCCCTCATCCTCGTCGACTTGCAGGACGGCATCGTTGCCGGCGACAAGGGGCCGCACAGCGCGGCGGCGGTCGTCGCCGCCGGCAAGACGCTTGCCGACCGCTTCCGGGCGCAGGGCGCGCCCGTGGTGCTCGTCCACGTCGGCTTCACTGCCGGAGCTATGCCGAGCCTCAACGTCGATCAGCCGCGCCTGCCCGCCGAGGGGACGCCACCGGCGTTCAGCGCGCTGGTAGAGGGGCTGCGGCAGGACGGCGATATCGTCGTGCTCAAGCATCACTGGGGGGCGTTCACCGGCACCGACCTCGACCTGCACCTGCGTCGCCGCGGCGTGGAGACGGTGGTGATCGCCGGGATCGCGACCAATTTCGGCGTCGAATCGACCGCGCGGACGGCGTGGGAATTGTCCTATGACGTGGTGATCGTCGAGGATGCGTGCACCTCGCGGTCCAGCGACCTGCACGACTTCGCGATCCGCCACATCCTGCCGCAGATCGCCCGGGTGGTCAGCGTGGAGACGGTGACGCTGGGGTGAGGGATCAGGTCTCACTTGCCCTTCGACGGGCTCAGGGCGAACGGGAGGAAATCGGGTCCGATCAGGGGCACCCACTTCACCGTTAGCGCTGAGCCTGTCGAAGCGCGGTGGCATTCAGCTCGCTTCGGCGATCAGCTTCGCCGCCGCGGCGCCGTTCCAGTCGTTGCCGCCGTTCCAGCGCCAGACTTCCTTGCCGGCCGAATCGAACAGGATCGTCGTCGGCAGATTCGCGCTCCAGCCGGTCGACAGCGCCATCTTGTCGTCGAGATAGGGCGTCAGCGTCGGTGCGCCATGCGCGTTCAGAAACGCCGGCACCTTCGCCGCGGCGCCGGTGTCCTGGCTGATCGCGGCGACGCGGATCTTGCCGCTTTTCGCCAGCGCCTCCAGCGTCGGCAGTTCGGCGACGCATGGTCCGCACCAAGTCGCCCAAAGGTTTACGAGCACCGGCTTGCCCTTGAACGCCGCCAGCGTCGTCGGCTTGCCGGCGGCATCCTTGAACGCGGTGGCGGGCGCGGCCTCGCCCTTGTGGCTGCGATCGACGCCGATCTGCGCGGTCGCGGCGGCGCCCGTCGCCTCGTCGGGCGAGGCGCCGGTCACGTTTGCTTGCGCGTTCGCTTGCTCGGGGGGCGGGCTTTGCCTATCGCAGCCCGCGGCGGTGAGCGCCAGGAGACAGACGATCGCGACGCGCGCGGAAGAGGCCAAGAGCATGAGCGGTTCCAATTCGATGTGGGGCGGCAGGTTCGCCGAGGGCCCGGCGGCGGTGATGCGTGAGATTAACGCATCGATCCCGTTCGACAAGCGGATGTGGCGACAGGATATCGCCGGATCGAAGGCGCATGTCGCGATGCTCGCGCAACAGGGCATCGTCTCGGCCGCCGATGCCGCGACGATCGACGCCGGTCTCGACGTCGTCGCCGCCGATTATGCGGCGAACGGCGTGCCGGAGGATCTGGCGCTCGAAGACATCCATATGCTGACCGAGGCGAAGCTGGCGGAAGGCATCGGCCCGGTCGCCGGCCGGCTGCACACCGCGCGGTCGCGCAACGATCAGGTCGCGACCGATTTCCGTCTGTGGGTGCGCGATGCGATCGACCAGGTGCTCGCCGCACTCGACGCGCTGACGCAGGCGCTGCTGATGCGGGCCGAGGAGCATGCCGATGCGGTGATGCCCGGCTTCACTCATCTGCAATCGGCGCAGCCGGTGACGCTCGGCCATCATCTGATGGCCTATGTCGAGATGGTCGCGCGCGACGTGTCGCGCTTCCGCGACGCGCGGGCGCGGATGAACCTGTGTCCCTTGGGCTCGGCGGCGCTGGCGGGGACGAGCTTCCCGCTCGATCGGCAGATGACCGCCGCGGCCTTGGGCTTCGACGGGCCGACGCGCAACAGCCTCGATGCGGTCAGCGATCGCGACTTCGCGATCGACTATCTCACTGCGGCGACGCAGACCGCCCTGCACCTGTCGCGGCTCGCCGAGGAATTCGTGCTGTGGGCGTCGCAGCCGTTCGGCTTCGTCGCTTTGTCCGACCAATGGTCGACCGGCAGCTCGATCATGCCGCAGAAGCGCAATCCCGATGCCGCCGAGCTGGTGCGCGGCCATGCCGGGCGCATCCTTGGCTGCCAGACCGCGCTGATGGTGACGATGAAGGGCCTGCCGCTCGCCTATTCGAAGGACATGCAGGACGACAAGCCGCCGGTGTTCGAGGCGCACGACCTGCTCGGCCTGTCGATCGCGGCGATGACCGGGATGATCGAGAGCGCGACCTTCCGCACCGACCGGATGCGCGGGCTCGCCGAGAGCGGCTTCGCCACCGCGACCGATTTCGCCGACTGGCTGGTGCGCGAGGCGGGGCTGCCGTTCCGCGAGGCGCATCACGTCACCGGCCGCGCGGTGAAGCGCGCCGAGGAACTGGGCGTGCGGCTCGACGAACTGCCCTATGCCGAATTCGTGGGCATCGACGCGCGGGTCAACGAGAGCCTGTACGACGTGCTGTCGGTCGATGCCTCGGTCGCCAGCCGGACTAGCTTCGGCGGCACCGCGCCCGCCAACGTGCGCGCCGCGATCGCGGCTGTGCGGGAGAGCCTGTCATGACGCGCCTGATTCCTCTCGCACTGGTGCTGGCGCTCGCCGGCTGCGGTGCCGCCAAACAATTGCAGCCGGCACCGGGCGCGTCGTTGCCGCCCGCACCATATGGCGCCAAGGCGACGCCGACCCCGGCGCAACTGCTCACCCCGACGACGCAGCAGCGGCCGCAGCGCAGCGACGAGTTGCTCAGCAATTCCGAACAGCGGCGCAGCGACGATTTCGACCTGCCCCCCAATTGATCCAGGCCCGATGAACCATTTCGATTACCGCGACGGCATCCTCCATTGCGAGGACGTGCCGTTGACCCGCATCGCCGACGAGGTCGGCACGCCGGTCTACGTCTATTCCACCGCGACCTTCCGCCGCCATGCGCAGGTGTTCCGCGACGGGCTGAAGGACCTCGGCCGCGTTCATCTCGCTTATGCGATCAAGGCCAATCCCAATGTCGCGGTGCTGCGCGTCCTCGCCGAGGAAGGCTATGGCGCCGACGTCGTCTCGGGCGGCGAGATGGCGCGTGCGCTGGCGGCGGGCATTCCGGCGGCGGACATCGTCTTCTCGGGCGTCGGCAAGACCCGCGCCGAACTGTCGCGCGGGCTCGACGAGGGGATCGGCCAGTTCAACCTCGAGCTGGAGGAAGAGGGCGCCGTCCTCGCGCAGATCGCCCACGCCAAGGGCAGGCGCGCGCCTGCCGTGCTCCGCGTCAATCCCGACGTCGACGCCGGCACGCACGCCAAGATCTCGACCGGGCGCGCCGAGAACAAGTTCGGCGTGCCGATCGATCAGGCGCCGGCGATGTTCGACCGGCTCGCGCCACTGGACGGCCTCGATCTGCGCGGCGTCGCCTGCCACATCGGCAGCCAGCTTGCCGATCTCTCGCGGCTGGAGGAGGCGTATCGCCGGATCGGGCAGCTCGTCGCCGACCTGCGCGCCGCCGGCCACACGATCACCCGCGTCGATCTCGGCGGCGGGCTGGGCGTGCCCTACAAGCAGGGCGACGTGCTGCCGAGCCCGGCCGATTACGGCGCGATGGTCGCGCGCGTCACCGAAGGCTGGGACGTCGAACTGATGTTCGAGCCCGGCCGCGTCATCGCCGGCAATGCGGGCGTGCTGCTGACTGAGGTGATCTGGGTCAAGCCGGGCGTCACCAACCCCTATGTCATCGTCGATGCGGCGATGAACGACCTCGCCCGCCCGGCGCTCTACGACGCCTGGCACGATTTCGACGCGGTCGCACCGAGCGGCGAGCGGATGACCGCGAATATCGCCGGCCCAGTCTGCGAGAGCGGCGACACCTTCGCGATGGGTCGCGATATCGACGCGGTGAAGAGCGGCGACCTCGCCGTGTTCCGCACCGCGGGCGCCTATGGCGCGACGATGGCCTCGACCTACAACAGCCGCGCGCTGGTGCCCGAAGTGCTGGTCGACGGCGACCGGTTCGCGGTGGTCGCCGACCGTATCGCGGCGGAGACGATCCTCGCCGCCGAGCGCGTGCCCGAATGGCTGACGCCGGGGCGCGCGGCGCGGTGACGCTGCACAGCCTGCCGCTGTTCGTGCGGCTGGCGGGCCGCCCGGTGATCCTGCTCGGCAGCGGCGAGCCCGCCGACGCCAAGCGCCGGCTGCTCGAACGCGCCGGTGCGGTGATCGTCGGCGAGGAGGCCGCGGCGGCGCTGGCCATCGTCGCGATCGAGGACGAGGACGCGGCGCTGGCGGCGGTGACGCGGCTCAAGGCGCGCGGGCTGCTGGTCAACGCGGTCGATCGGCCGGAGCATTGCGACTTCACCACGCCGGCGATCGTCGATCGTGCGCCGGTGCTGGTCGCGATCGGCACCGGCGGCGTGTCGGCAGGGCTGGCGGCGGCGCTGCGCCAGCGGCTCGAGGCGCTGTTGCCCGCCGGCCTCGGCGCACTGGCGGAGCGGCTGCAGGCGGCACGGCCGGCATTGCGCCGGCGCTATCCCGATGGCGGCGAGCGGCGCCGGGCGCTGGGCGCGGCGATGGCGGCGGGCGGCGCGCTCGATCCGCTGGCCGGGGAGGGCGACGTCGCGCGCTGGCTCGCCGCCGACCAGCCACGGCCGACCGGACACGTCCGCATCGTGCTGACCTCCGCCGATCCCGACGACCTGACCCTGCGGCAGGCACGCGCGCTCGCCAATGCCGATCGCATGCTCCACCATCCCGGCGTGCCGGCGGCGATCCTCGACCGTGCGCGCGCCGATGCGGCACGGCAGCCGTGGACGCCCGGGGTCGCGGCGTCGGACGGCCTCACCGTCGAACTGGCGATGGCATGAGCGGGTTCGGCTATCGCATCACCGACGGCAAGGTCGAGCGGGTCGCGGTCAAGGCGGCGCTGTCCTGCACCGCCGACTTCGTCTGGGTGCATCTGACCAGCAACGAGGCGGAGGCGCAGGCGTGGCTGCGCGATCAGGCGGGGCTCGACGATTACGTCGTCGATGCGCTCACCGCGAGCGAGACGCGGCCGCGCTGCGAGGCGTTCGCCAATGGTGCCCTGCTCAACCTGCGCGGTCGCTCGACCGAAGAGGTCACCTCCGGCGACGCGCTCGCCTCGGTCCGGATCTGGGCGATCAAGGGCCGGGTCTATTCGGTGACGCGGCGTGCGCTGATCGGCATCGCCGAGGTCGAGAAGGAGGTCGAGGCCGGCGAGATCGTCGATCCCGGCGACTTCATCGCCGCGGTGTCGACCGCGATCACCAGCGATCTCGACCCGCATGTCGCCGATCTCGGGGACGAACTCGACGATTGCGAGGAGCGGCTCGACGCCAACCGCGTCTTCGACCTGCGTCGCACCGTCACCCGCGTCCGCGTCGCCGCGATCGGCTATCGCCGCTTCCTCAGCCCCCAGCGTGCCGCGCTGGAGAAGCTGGCGACGCTGCCCGGCGCATGGCTGGCGGAGGACGATCGCCGCCATCTCGCCGCCGCGGCGGATCGTGCGGCGCGCATGGCCGAGGAACTCGAAGCGATCCGGGAACGAGCCTCGCTGATGCACGAGGCGCTCACCGACCTCCGGAGCGAACAGATCGACGGCCGATCGCTGGTCATCTCGATCATCGCAATGATCTTCCTGCCGCTGACCTTCATCACCGGCGTCTACGGCATGAACGTCGCCGATCTCCCCTATGCGCAAAAGCCCTGGGCGTTCGACGCGATCATGGGCCTGTGCGCGGCGATCGCGGTGCTGGTGCTCGGCTATTTCACGCGCAAGCACTGGTTCCAGAAGTAACCGCCAGATTCCATCGCTGTAGGATGGTTTGGTGCCGTGTTCCTGCGGAAGCAGCGTGGGTTCAACGGACTGCTGCTATGCAGGAGCGATCCCGAAGGCGTGGAAGCCTAAGCCGCGCGGGCGATGCGCCAGGCTTCGGCGATCTCGCTGAGGCTGCTCGCCGCCTCGCGGAACGGGGTGGGGTCGTAGCCGACCGAGGCGTGGATCACCGTCTGGCGGATGCCGGCGTACAGCCGCGCCAGCGTGGTCGACACTTCGCCGCCGCGCTCGAAATCGAGGCCCGATTCGAGTGCGAACAGGATCGCGGTCGCGCGGGTTACGCGCTCGCTCTTGGTGCGCAGCTGGTCGTGCTCGACCGCCCAGGCCGCCGCACGCAGCGCCGAGACGAGTTCCTCGTAGAGCAACTGGACGAGGCCGGCGCCATGCGCCTCGGCGGTGCGGCCGACGACGTCGATCTGGCGATAGGTGGCATAGGGGTCGCCCCGAAGTGCGGTTGCGTAGGCCATCAGTTGCTCTTGTTCCACGCGGCGATCTGGTTGGTCATGAAGGTCTGCGTCGCCTTGTAGGCGGCGACCTTGCTGTTCATCGTCGAGAATTGCTGGGTCAGCCGCGTCGACATCGCGTCCGACTGGGTCGTGATCTTGGCCTGCGCATCGGTCAGCTCGGTCTGCGCCTTGGTGTAGCGCGACATCGACGCACCGAGCCCGGTGATGCTGCTCGACGCGGCGAGCGAGATGCCGCTGATCGTGCTCGACAGGCCGAGCGCATTGCCCGACGTGGTCGCGAACATCGCCTCGACCTCGTCGGGATAAGCGGCGAGCACCTTGTTGAGCGTCGCGGTGTTGACGCTCAGCGTGCCGTCGCGATTGGTCGCGACGCCGAGTTGCGCCAGCGTCGTCGGCGCACCGCTGGTGCCGGTGGAGACCAGCGACTTGGTGGTGAGCGTCTGCAACGACCGCAGCAGCGTCTTGGCGGCGGTATCCGACTTGAGGTCGCCGGTGCCCGTATCGGTCAGGCTCTTGGCGCTCGCATAGACCTGATTGTAGGTGTCGACCAGATCGCTGACCGCCTGCGTCAGCGCGCTGGTCGGCCGGCTGCTGGTCAGCGACACCGGGCCGCTGGTCACTGCATTCAGTTGCAGCTTCACGCCCGTGACGAGATCGGTGATCGTGTTGCTGCTGCGCTGGACCGAGACGCCGTCGACGGTCAGCTGCGCATTGGCGGCGGTGCCGGTGAGCGTGGTCTTGGTCGCGCCGGTGCCGTAACCGACGTTGAAGTCGGCGAGCTTGCTGCTCGAATCGTCGGCCTGCAACGTGAAGGCCTGCGTCGCGCCGGTGGTTCCCTTGAGCGACAGCACCGCCTTGCCGTCCTGGTCGGTGATGACGCTGGCGGTGACGCCGGCCTTGGCGGCGTTGATCGCGCTGGCGATGCCGTCGAGGCTGCCGTCGGTGACGTTGATCGACACCGACGAGCCGGCATTGGCGGTGAAGCCGGTCATCGACGTGCCGTCGCTGCTATAGGTGGCGGTGCCGAGCTTGAGCGTCAGCGTGCCGGTGGCGATCGTCGCGGTCCGGTCGGCGACCGCGGTCGAGCGCGACCCCTGCGCCGCGGCGAGCGCGGTCACGGTGACGCTGGAGGACAGATTGCCGGTTTTGGTGCCGCTGATCGCCGAGACGCCGAGCGCGGTCGGGTTCGAACTGACCGGCTGCGTCTGCAACGTGCCGCCGCCGCTCAGCGAGCCGAGCGCGGTCGAGAAATTGGCGATCGTGCTCTTGAGCGTGCTCGCCGCGGAAATCTGGGCGGTGAGCGTGGTGTTCTTGGCGGTGATCGCGGCATTCTTGGCGGCGAATTGCGCCTGTACCAGCGCCGTCACCAGCGAGGCGGTGTCGATGCCCGAGCCGGTGCTGAGCGAGGTCAGAACCTGTTGCGCGGTGTTGCGGGTGACGCCGGCGCTGCTGGTCGCGGTCGTCGACGTGGCCGTCGGTGTGGGCGTGCTCGTCGTGGCAGTGGTCGTGGTCATCGTCGAACTCCGCGCGCTTCATTCCTCTAAACGGCCGTGGGGCGGCACAATTTAGGGGGTTTTCCCGGTAATCTTGATGCCGTGCTCGTCGAACCGTGCGCCCTCGGGCACGTCGATCGGCGGCTGGACGACGCCGCCCGCCGCGGCGTTGACGTTGAAGACGAAGGCGAGGACGGTAGCGATCGCCACGTACAGATCGTCGCGCACCTCCTGGCCCTCGCGGCTGGTGTAATAGACCGCACGGGCGAGCATCGGATATTCGAGCACCGGCACGCGCATCTCGCCCGCCGCCTCGCGGATCGCCAGCGCAGTGGCACCGCGGCCCTTGGCGACGACCACCGGCACCTGGTCCTGGCCACGATCGTAGCGCAGCGCGACGGCGAAATGCGTCGGGTTGGTGAGCACGACATGCGCCTCTGCCACCGCCTTGCGGACGCCGCCGGTCGCCATCGCGCGCTGCATCGCGCGCTGATGGCCCTTGGCCTCGGGCGAGCCCTCGGTTTCCTTGTGCTCGTCGCGCACTTCCTGTTTGGTCATGCGCAGCTTGCTGAGCAATTGCATGATCTGCACCGGCACGTCGAACAGCGCGATCGCGAACAGCCCCGCCGCCATCGCGATCATGATGCCGATGAAGGTGCCGCCCAGCTCGGTGATCGCGTCGCCCAGGCTCGACGAGGTCAGGCCCAGCGTCGCGCGGCTCGACTTCCACAGCATATAGCCGCCGATCACGCCGAGCAGCACGACCTTGAGCAGCGACTTGCCGAGTTCGATCCACCCCTGCGGCCCGAGGATGCGCTTGAGGCCGGACGCGGGGTTGATGCGATTGCCCTTGAAGGCGATCAGCTTGTTGTTCCAGGTCAGCGAGCCGAGGCCCGCCGAGCTGACGATCGTCGCGATCACGCTGACCGCGAAAAGGGTGATGAGCGAGGGCAGCAGCTTGAGCCCCGCTTCCTGCAACGGCCGCCACGGCGAGAAATCCTCGACGTCGGCGCGGTCGAACTGGAAGCTCGCCGCCATCACCGCCTTGCACGCCGCGAGCAGCGAGGGGCCGGCGAAGATCAGCCAGGCGACGCCGGCCATCACCACCAGCGCGGTGGCGAAGTCCTTCGACTTGAGGATATTGCCGTCTTCCGCCGCCTTCTGCTTGCGCTTGGGTGTCGGGGCTTCCGTCTTGTCGCCGCCCTCCGACATCAGCCGGTCACCAGCGCCTGCGTCGCGGCGAGGCCCTCGCGGACGATGACGAGCATATAGTCGCCCATCGCCGGAAAGGCGACGGCGAGCGCGATCACGCCGACCGCGAGGCTGGCGGGCATGCCGACCGAGAAGAGGTTGAGCGCGGGCGCGGCGCGGCTGACCATGCCGACGATGATGTTGAGGCAGAGCAGCAGGAAGCCGACCGGCAGCGCCAGCAGCAGCCCGGCGAGGAAGGCATAGCCGCCGAAGAAGGCGATCTGCTTGAGCCGATCGGGCGCGATCCAGGTGCCCGGCGGCATCGTCTCGTAGCTTTTCACCAGCAGTTCGACGAGCACGAGATGGCCGTCGACCGACAGGAACAGCAGGGTCAGCATCACGCTGAAGAACTGGCCGAGCGCGGGCGTGGACCGGCCGTTCTGCGGATCGACCGACGAGGCGAAGCCGATCCCCATCGAGCCGCCGATGATCTCCGACGCGATCATCGGCGCGGCGAAGGCGATCTGGAGGATGAAGCCGATCGCCGAGCCGACCAGCGCCTCGGCGAAGATCGCGAGGAAGGTCGCGACCGCGAAAATCTGCGCGGGCGGCACAATCGGATGGACGTTAAGCACGAAGATGCCGATCGCGCCGGACAGGCCGACGCGCACCGGCAGGGGGATCGCCACCGCGCCGAACACCGGCGCGACGATGAACGCCGCGCCGATCCGCACCATGACGAAGATCAGCGCCCAGAGTTTGGGCTCGATCGCGAGGCCGAAGCCGAGCATGGGTCTACTTCACCAGATCCGGGATGCGCTCGAACATGCCGACGGTGAAATCGGTGAGCAGGCCGAGGATCAGGCTGCCGAAGATCATGATCGAGAAGGCGACGACGACGAGCTTGGGGACGAAGCTCAGCGTCTGTTCGTTGATCGACGTCGCCGCCTGGATCATGCCGAGGATCAGGCCGGCGAGCAGCGCCGGGATCAGGATCGGTGCGCTGGCCAGCGCTAGCACCCACATCGTCTGGTTGGCGACGGTGAGGAAATAATCAGCGTCCATTGGCAAATCCCGAAGCGACGGTGGCGACATCCGCACCGTTCGTGCTGAGCCTGTCGAAGCACCCGTGTCCCATGCCCCCTTCGACGCCGCCTGCGGCGTCGCTCAGGACAGGCTTCGACAGGCTCGGGGCGAACGGGCGAGGGTGGATGGGCGCGGTCACGTCGCGAACGAGTTTGCGAGGCTGCCCATGGTCAGTGCCCAGCCGTCGACCAGCACGAACAGCAGCAGCTTGAACGGCAGCGAGATGATCGTCGGCGACAGCATCGCCATGCCGAGCGCCATCAGCACCGTCGCGACGACGAGATCGATGACGATGAACGGCAGGAACATCAGGAAGCCGATCTGGAACGCGGTCTTGAGCTCGGAGGTGACGAAGGCGGGCAGCAGCACGGCGAAGGGGATGTCAGTGGGCGCGGCATAGGGGCCGGACTTCGCCATGTCGGCGAACATCGTCACGTCCTTAATCCGCGTCTGCTTGACCATGAAGGCGTGGAGCGGCGCGCCGGCGCGCTCGATCATCTGCGTGCCGGCGAGCTGGCCGGCGGCATAGGGCTGGATCGCCTGCGTGTTCATCTGGCTGATCGTCGGCGCCATGATGAACAGCGACAGGAACAGGGCGAGGCCGATCAGCACCTGATTGGGCGGCGTCTGTTGCAGCCCGAGCGCCTGGCGCAGCACCGCGAGAACGATGACGATGCGGGTGAAGCTGGTCATCATCAGCAATATGCCGGGCAGGATCGTCAACAGGCCCATGATGATGAGGACCTGGAGCGACAGCGACAGCGGCGCCGACTGCGTACCGCCCGAGGCGGCGCCCGAACTCAATTGCCCCAGCGCGCGGTCGACCGCGTCGCCGACGCCGGGTGCCGGCGCTGCGGGCGCGCCTTGCGCGAAGGCGGGCATCGCGATCAGCAGCGCGAGTGCGATCGCGAGGATCGCCCACAGCCATTTGTGCGCACGGTCGCGGCCACCACGGCGCGACGGGCGTGCGGGCCGGATCAGCGCGGGGCCATGGCCGTTGCGGGTGACGGTGATGCTCACTGTTCCACCTTGTCGATCAGCGTGACGCCGCCGCGACCGACCGAGACGAGCAGCCGCTTGCCTTCGAAATCGAGCACCGCGAGCCGCAGGCCCGGCGAGATCATCATCGTTTCCTTGATCGCGATGAGCCGGTTGGGCGCCTTGCCCGGCATCCGCGTCTCGAGCTTGCGCCAGGCGTAGAGACAGCCGATCATCAGCCCGCAGACGAGCGGCAGCAGGATGACGAGCTTGAGGATATAGGACCAGAGCATGGGTCTGCCTTCAGCCGCGCGAGGGAGCGGATTTGTCGGGGGTGACCAGCTCGGTCATCCGCACGCCGAAGCGGTCGCCGACGGTGACGACCTCGCCGCGGCCGATCAGCGTGCCGTTGACGAAGACGTCGAGCAGTTCGTTGGCCTGGCGATCGAGCTCGATCACGCTCGATTCGCCGAGCGCGAGCAATTCGCGCAGCGTGAGCTGGGTGGAGCCGATCTCCACGGTCAGCTTGACGTCGACGTCCTGGAGCAGCCGGAAGTTGGCGGCCACCCCCGCATCGAGCGGGAAGCCGCCGGTCATATCGTTCATGCGTCAGGTCCTTCGTCGTCGAATCGGGCAATGGAGGTAAGGCGGACGGCGGCATGGCCGTTCGAGGTGCCGACGGTGCCCTTGCCGAGGCAGTCGCTGCCGACCATCACCGGCACTTCCGGGCCGAAGCTGATCGGGATCACGTCGCCCGGCTTGAGGTTCATCAGCATCGACAGCGGCACCACCGGCTCGGCGAGCACCGAGCGGATCGGAAAGCGGACGTTCATCGCGGCGCGGGTCAGCGACGTGCGCCAGGCGGGGTCCGCCTCCTGCTTGTCGAGCACCTTGCCGGTCAGCGTCGGCGCATGCGGCTTGAGCGCGGTCACCGGGTAGAGCAGGTCGATGAAGACGGGCTTGTCGTCCCCCGCGGCGAGGCCGAAGCGGGTGACGATCATCGCATCGTCGCTGTCGGTGGCGAGCATCGCGGCGTTGATCTCGACGCGGGTCGGGGTGAAGTCCATCCGCGCCAGCGGCTCCCAGGCGGAGCGCAGCGGACCGGCGATCGCGGCGCCGATCTTGCCGACGATCGCCTCGGCGGCGGGCGAGAATTCGGCCGGCACCACCGCGGGGGCGGCGCCGGTGCCGCCGAAGAACAGGTCGAGCATCTCCAGCACGAACACGCCGTCGAGCACGCACAGGCCGGTCGCGCCCTGCGGCGACATGATCAGCGGCAGCCACGCGGTCAGCCCGTCGGCCCGCTCCGTCCGATAGTCGCCGAAACGCTGGACGACGAGCGGCTCGGCCCAGGCGCGCACCTCGCGCCGCAGCAACGGCTCGAACACGCCGCGCAACGCCCGCGCGAGCCGCGCGGACAGATGCTGCAGCGTATGCAGGTCGCCGAACGGATTCAGCTTGGTCTCGCCGAGCCGCGCCGCATGCGCGGCGGGGCGGCGTTCCCTTGCCCGTCGTTCGGAGGTTTCTGCGGCATTAACCATGGGCTCACTGAACAACGAAATTGGTAAAGTAGACGTTACTGATGCCGCCGAATCCTTCTTTTTGTTCGAGAGTCGCGTTGATCGCCTTGGCGATCCGCTGCTGCATCTGCAGCTTGCCGGCGGAGCTGAACACCTGCTCCTCGGGCGTGTCGCCGAGCGTGAGCAGCACCGCCGAGCGGACGGCGATGTCGTTGGTCTTCAGATTCTCGATGACCGTATCGTCATAGGGGGTCGAGACGGCGATGCCGACCTGGATGACGTGCACCGAATCCTGCAGGTTGGAGGTGAATTGCGGGTCCATCGCGTAATAATTGGAGGCATATTTGTCGCCGTCGCCGCCCGACGGCGTGTGCTTGCCGCCGCTCGACGCCGCTTCGCCGCCGCCATGGCCCTCGCCACCTTCGCCGCCCGCGGCGGGGCGCTTCTGTTCGGACTTGGGGATCAGCTTGGGGCCGTGCTCCTCGGGCGCCGCGGCATGGCCGCCGCCGATCAGGCCGCTGCTCGCCGCATAGACGCCGGCGCCGACGCCGCCGCCGACCAGCACGATCAGCGCGACCACCATGATCAGAATCTTCTTCATCCCGCCCTTCTTCTTGGGGGCGTCTTCGGGTTTGTCGCTCATCGTCTCGGATCCTCAGGAGGTCAGGCGACGCGGCCGTCGGCGGCGGCGTCGGTGTGGGGGGAGGGCGCCCGCGGCGGCGAGGCCGGCTGGCGCGCGGAGGTCTGGTTCTGGCGCGGCTGCTGCTGCTGGCCGGTCTGCGCCTGATTGGCTTGCGGCTGACCGCTCGCGCTCTGGCCGGCGGACTGGCCTTGGGACGACTGGCTTTGCGACGCCTGGCCCTGCGGCTGACCCGTGTTCGTCTGGCTGGCCGGCGCCGCCTCGACCACGGTCTGGCCGATGCGCAGGCCGCGTTCCTCGGCGATCGCGGCAAGGCGTGGCTGCGCATCCTCGATCAGCGTCCGCGTCGTCGCGTCGGCGGCGGCGAAGCGGACGTGGATCGCGTCGCCGACCGTCTTCACCGCGATGTCGATCACGCCGAGCGCATCGGGGACGAGGCGGATGCGCGTGTCGGTGGCATTGGCCGCATCGCGCAGCGTCTCGATATGGTCGATCATCGCCGCCGGCCAGCCGTTCTGGCGCAGGTCGAGCGTCGGCTGCGGATCGACGACGGCATTGCCGCCGACGACCGGCGCCACTGCGGGCGCCGCGGTCGGCGCCAGCTCGACCGGCTCGGCGGCGCGGCGGTCGTCGGCGCCGGCGGCGGCGTGGATCGCGGCACCGAACACCTGCGAGGCCGGTGCGGTCGTGCCCGCGGGCGGTTGCGGCAGCGCCGCCGCCTGCGGGCGCAGCGCGACCGTCTGACGGACCGTGCCGTCGACCTCACGCACGAACGCGCGCGGCTGCGGTGCCGGGGTGGCGGGCGCGGGGCTGGCGATCACGGGCGCGCCGGCGACCGCGACCGGCGCTGCCGCTGCGATGACGGGGGGCGCGACCGCGGTTGGTATTGCGGCGGGCGCGGTCGCGGTCGCGGCCACCGGCGCAGCGACCGTCGGTTGCGTGGCGGGGGTGACCGGAGTGGCATCTGCCGGCCTGGCCGCCGCGAGGGTGGAGGGCGGTGGGACGTTGGCGGTAGCGGCGGTCGATGCGATTGGTGAGGAAAGCGGCGCGGTGACGGTCGTGACCGGTGCGGTCGCGACCGCAGCACGATCGACGGTCATGGTCGGCGGGGCCGGGTCCAGGGCCGTTTGCGGGACCGGTGTCGTCGTCTGACGTTGTGCGGGCCGCGCCCGCGTCGTCGCCGGGCTGACGGTAGCGCCGCCACCCGGCTGCGACCGCGCGATCTGCACCGGGGCTGCGACCGGCGCCATCGTCCCGGTCGTTGGCGCCGCGGATGCAGGCGGTGGAGTGGTGTCTGCAACGCGCTGTGCCACGACCGGCGGGCCATCGTCCGAGCGCTTTGCCGGCGGCGGTGACGCTGCGGCGTGATCGATCTCAGGCTTCGGAGCGGAGGGCGTCGGTGCAGCTGTCGAAGCCACCGGTACGGGCGAGCCCATCGGCGCCGTGACAGGTACGGACGCTTCCGTCTGTGGGGTCGGTGCGGCGTCGCGTGCGACGACTTGCGGCATCGCCGACGGGGTCATGGGGGCCGCCGCTGTCGTTTTGGCGGCCAGCGCGACGCGGCGGGCCGGCTGCGGCTGTTCCGCGACGACCGGCGTCGGCGGCGGTGTAGGTGTCGGCGCGGCCTGGGCGATCACCACGGCGTCCGGTTGCGGCAAGGCCGGTGTGTCGACTGCCACCGGGACGGCGGCCTCGTCACCCTGATTGCTGGCGGATACGGGGGCCTCGTCCGGTTCGGGCAGAGTCGGCATGACCGGTTCGGCGAGACGCGGTGCGGCGGTGCGCACGCCGCGAATCGGCACTTCGGCCTTGCCGGCGGTGCGCTTCGTCGGGACATCGGGCGTGATAGCGATGGCATCCGCGACCGGCGTCGCTTGTGGAGCGTCGTCGGCTTGCGGTGCGACCGATGTCATCACCGGGACGGTCGTGACCACCGGTGCACTATCGGGTGCCGGTACGGCAGCCGTCATCGCGGCGGCCGGTGTCGGCTTACGTTCAACCGTCTTAGCGGCCGGACGCGTGGCCACATCGGGCTGCCGCGCCGGGATATCCGGGGTCGCCGGCGCCGCCGGCGCGTCGACCGGTGCGGTTGCGATCGGCAGTGGATCGGCCGGCGCGACGGCCGCATCGGGTACGGCCGCAGCGAGCGCCATCACCGATGCGCCGTTGTTCGCCACCGGCCGGAAGCTATGCGGGGTCGGCGTCGTCACCGTCGCCACTTCGGCCACCGGCACCGCGGCGAGCGCCGGCGGCACCTCGAGCGGCGCAGGCACGGGAATGTCGACCGCCGCCAGCCACGCGAGCGCCGGATCGACCCGCGCCGGCACGGCCTCGGTCGGCAGCGGCATGCCGGGAGCGGCAAAGCCTTGCCGGCCGGTCTCGATCGGCGCCACCGGTCCGGTCATCGGTACCGGGGCGGCCGCCGGCATGGCGGGCGAGGCCGCCGCATCCGCCTCTCCGCCCACCGCCAGCATCGACAGCGCGAACATCTCGCCGCCGGCCGGCGACGCGCCCTTGCCCGGCAGGCCGGGGGCGTTCGTGGCGACGGCAGTGGCGGGAGTGATCATCGGGGCAATCTCGTCGAGAGGGTGTCCCGATACGATCAGCAAGGATCGTGCCGTTTTGCCTTCAGCGGCGAAACGGGCGGCGTTTCCTCAAGCGCGCGCATCTCGGCGACCGCGGCGGCGCGGCGTGCCCGCTCGAGCAGTTTCTCGATCGCGCTCTGGTCGCGCTTGGCGGAGCGGGTCGCCTCGGTGGCGCGGTTGACGAACGCCTCGGCGGACTGGAGGCGCGCCTGTGCCGCTGCCGACGATTGATGCAGCCGGTCGCGGAAATGCGCCTGTGCGCCCATTGCCGCGGCGCTGGCGCGCGTGTCCGGCGTCGGCGACACCGCATCGGCGAGCGCCTGGATGCGGCGGGCGAGATGCTCTTCGCTGGCGAACTTCTCGTGCGCGCGCACCTCGTCGGCGCGGGTCAGGCCGAGCTGGAGGGTGCGCACGCGGTGGATGCGCGCGAGCTTCCTGGCGTCAGGCACCGAACACGCCGGTCAGCTCGCCGATCGCATCGCCCAGCGAGACGATCTCGTCCGACCCCTGTTTGATATATTCCATCACCGCCGGATGCGCAGCGATCGCCGCGTCGATCGCCGGATCGGCACCGGGGCGATAGGCGCCCATCAGCACCAGGTCGCGATTCTCCTCATAGGTCGCGAGATGGCGGCGCAGCACGCGTGCGGCATGGATGTGATCGGCATGCGCGATGTCGGTCATCACGCGGCTGACCGAGGGGCCGATGTCGATCGCCGGATAGACGCCGCGCTCGGCGAGATGGCGGTTGAGCACGATATGGCCGTCGAGGATCGAGCGCGCCGAATCGACGACCGGATCGTTGCCGTCGTCGCCGTCGGCGAGCACGGTGTAGATCGCGGTGATCGAGCCGCCGGTGCGCACGTCGGTGCCGGCGCGTTCGATGAGGTTGGGCAGCATGGCGATCGCCGACGGCGGATAGCCGCGCGCGGAGGCGGGCTCGCCCAGCGCCAGCCCGATCTCGCGGCCGGCGTGGGCGACGCGGGTGAGGCTGTCCATGATCAGCAGCACCTTCTTGCCTTCGTTGCGGAAGGCTTCGGCGATCGCGGTGGCGCGCAGCGCGCCGCGGATGCGCAGCACCGGCGAATGGTTCGCTGGCACCGCGACGACGACCGAGCGCTGGCGCGCGGCGCCGGCGACCTTGGTCTCGAGGAAGTCGGCGACCTCGCGGCTGCGCTCGCCGATCAGGCCGATGACGATCACGTCCGCCTGCGCGGCGCGAACCATCATGCCGAGCAGCACCGACTTGCCGACGCCCGAGCCGGCCATGATGCCGACGCGCTGGCCCTGGCCGATCGTCAGCAGCCCGTTGATCGCGCGCACGCCGACGTCCATCGGTTCGAGCACGCGGCCACGGTCGAGCGGCGATTGCAGCTTGCCGGCGAGCGGCCATTTGCCCGCGCCGCGGATCGGGCCGAGCCCGTCGATCGGCCGTCCCGCGCCGTCGACGACGCGGCCGAGCATCGCCGCGCCGACCTCCGCCTCGCCGGGCGCGCCGATCGGGCGTACCGGCGCGCGCGGCAGCAGGGCGGCGGGGCCGCCGAGGTTCATCAGCAGCGTCCGGCCGTTGCGGAAGCCGATCACCTCCGCCTCGACCTTGGCGTCACCATGGCCGCCGATCTCGCAGATCGTGCCGACGGGCAGCGACAGACCGACCGCCTCCATCAGCAACCCGTCGTAGGACGAGAGCCGCCCCGACACCTTGGGCGTCGGGCGGAAGTCGGCGGCGGCGAGCGTTTCGAGGTAATCGGCGGTGAAGCGGTTCAACACCCGCGCTCCTCCAGCGTCGGCACGGGCACGCGGTCGATCGCCTCGGCGAGCTGGCCGAGCCACAATTCGGGGCCGTCCTCGACCAGCGTCGAGGCGCTTTCGAGCACGAAGCTGCCGCGCGTCAGCGAGGCGTCGCCGGCGGCGAAGATCGTCTTGGGCAGCGATCCCTCGACCAGCGGCAGGTCGTCGGGATGGAGCCGCAGCAGTGCCGATTCGCCGGCCTCCGCCAGCAGCTCCGCCGCCGCCTCGATCCGGGCGTTGAGCACCGCGGGGGCGACGCCGCATTCGCCGACCAGTTTGTTGACCAGCAGCAGCACCGTCTGGCGCAATTGCCCGGCGATATGGTCGCGGTCGAGCTGGTGGCCGTTGGCGAGCGCCGCGGCAAGCTGGGTGAGCAGCGCGTGGTCGCGGTCGCCGGAGGCGCGCGCGGCGGCGGCGGCGGCGGCCAGTCCCTCGGCATAGCCGGCGGCGTGCGCGGTCTCGACCGGGTCGATGAAGCCGCTCGGCTCCGCCTCGGTGTCGAGCGGGTCCCAGCCGCGCGTCGGCTTGTCGCCGCCGGGGTCGGCGGGGCTGAAGTGGCGCGGGCCGCTGCGCGGCTCGGGTGCCGGCGCGGCGGCGGCAGCGCCGCCCATCGTGCGTTCCAGCGTCGCCCACATCTCGCGCGGCGAAAAGCCGGCGGGGGGCGCGAAGGCGGCCTGCAACAGATGCGCGGCGGTGTCGTGGCGTGCGGCGAAACCCGCGACGAAGTCAGACATAATCGTCGTCGCCTGCGCCCATCATGATCGTGCCGTCCTTGGCGAGGTTGCGGGCGATGCCGATCATCGCCTTCTGCGCCTCCAGCACCTCGGCGAGCTTCATCGGCCCGCGTGCCTCCATCTCGTCGCGGATGCCGTCGGCGGCACGCGCCGACATGCAGCCGAGGAAGCGGTTGCGCGCCGTCTCGTCGACACCCTTGAGCGCGCGCGACAGGATGTCGCCGTCGACGTTGCGGATGAGCGTGCCGAGATTCTTGTCGTCCATGTCGAGCAGATTGTCGAAGACGAACATCGCCTCCTCGATCGCCTTGGCGACGTCCTTGTCGATCTTGAACAATTTCGGCAGCACCCGCTGTTCGGTCGCCTTGCGCGCGCCCTGCAGGATCTTCGCCGCCTCGCGCGTGCCGCCCAGCGACAGGCCGCTCGCCGAGCCGCCGCCGCCGCTGCCGCCGCGCCGGTTGGCGAGCACCGTCTTCAGCGTGTCGATCGCATCGGCGTTGATCGGTCCCAGCCGTGCGATACGGTGGAGGATATCGGGCTGCACCGCGTCGGGCAGCAGTTCGAGCACCTGGCCACCGACCGCGGGATCGAGGTTGGCGATCATCACCGCGGCGATCTGCGGATGCTCCTTCTCGATCATCTGCGCGATTTCGCTGGCGTCGAGCCAGTCGAGCAATTCGAGTTCGCACGCCGCCTCGGGCGGGGTGATGCGGGCGAGGACGCTCTCCGCCTTCTCGGCGCCGAGCGCGCGGTTCATCACCGCCTCGATCCGCGGGCGCGGTTCGAAGGTGACGCCGGTGCGCTCGCGCGCCTTGCCGACGAAATCGTCGAGCACGTCCTCCATCTCCTGTTCGGAGACGTCGGCGACCGCGAACATCGCCGAGCCGAGCTGGCGCACCTCCTCGGGATCGAGCTTCTGGAGGATGGCCGCGGCCTCGTCCTCGCCGACCAGCATCATCAGCACCGCGGCGCGTTCGACGCCGGTATAGGTGCGGGCGGGGGCAACGGTGCTCACTTGGCGTCGGCCTTGATCATGTCGCGGATCGCCAGCGCGGCACGCGCCGGATTGTCGCGGGTGAAGCCGCGGACTGCGCCGATCCGGTCGTCGACCGTCTGCGACGCCTCGAGCCGGTCGAGGCTGACCGCCTCGTGCACGGTGATGCCGTCGGTCTCGCCGCCGACCGGCGTGGCGCCCGGACCGGCGAGCGCCGGCGTCGCATCCTCGCGCTTCTTCATCAGGCCCTTGGCCAGCGGACGCACGCCGAGCAGCAGGACGAGCAGCGCGATCAGGATCGCGGTGCCGTTGCGGGCGAGCACCGGCAGCCAGGCATTGTCGTACCAGGCCGGGCCATCGGCATCGGCGGAGGTTTCGGCGAACTTGCGGCTGATCACCGTCACCTGGTCCTGGCGTGCCTGGTCGAAGCCGACCGCGCTCTTCACCAGATCGGTGATCTGGCCGATCTCCATCGCGGTGCGCCGCGTCTTGTCGGGATCGCGCAGCAGCACCGCGACCGACAGCCGCTTGACCGAACCGGGGGCCTGACGCGTCACCGACACCTCCTTGCCGAGGTCGTAGGCGCGCTGGAAGCTGTCGCTCTGCTTGTTGGGATTGGGGGCGGGGCCACCGGCGACCGGCGTCGGCGCCGCGGCGGGCGCACCGCTCGCACCATTGGCGGGCTGCGGCGTCTGCAACTGGCTGGCGGGTGGCGGCGTGTTGGACAGCGCCCCGGGGATGCCGCCGGGTGTCGCCGGGCCGTTCGCCTGGTTGCCGACCCAATTGCCCGTCTCGGCACGCAGCGTCCCGGCCTTGTCATAGGTCTCGCGGGTCGCCTGCGTCTGGTCGAGGTTGATGTCGGCCTGCACCTCGGCGGTGAAATTGCCCGCGCCGACCAGCGGCGTGAGCAACTGGACGAGCTGCTGACGCACCTTGTCCTCGGTCTTGCGCTGCATTTCCAGCCGCGCGTCATTGTCGCCGTCGACGCCGCCGGCGCCGGGCTTGGACAGCAAGGCGCCCATCTGGTCGACGATCGTGACGCTTTCGGGCTTCATCCCCGGCACCGACGAGGCGACGAGGTTGACGATCGATTGGACCTGCGCCTGGCTGAGCGCACGGCCGCCCTGCAATTTGACCACGACCGACGCCGATGGCGCGGCATTGTCGCGCACGAATACCGACGCTTCGGGCATCGCGAGATGGACGCGCGCCTCGGCGACCGCGTCGATATCCTCGATCGAACGGGCGAGTTCGGTCTCGCGCGCCTGGCGCAGCCGTTCGCCTTCGACCGCGCGGCTGACGCCCATCGGCAATTGGTCGAGGATCGCGTACCCGCCCGGCGCCTGCTTGGGCAGGCCCTGGCCGGCGAGCAGCATCCGCGCCTTGCTGAACTGGTCCTCGTTGACCGTCAGCGCGCCGGTGCCTTCGTCGATCTTGCTGGTGATATTGGCCTGCGTCAGCGCGCTGGTCACCGCCTGCTTGTCGGCGTCGGTCAGGCCGGTGAACAGCGTCTTCTGCGTCGGCGTCGCGAAGGTCATCCAGGCGAGCGCGGCGGCGCCGATCAGCGCGACGAGCATCGCCATCGGCAGGCTGCGCCGCACCGCGGGCTGGGCGAGCACGCCCTTGATCTGCAAGAGCGGGTTGGCGAACTTCTCGGGCAGCGCCGAGGGCGAGGCGGGGGCGAGGGCAGTGCTCATCGATTACACCGGCATGCTCATGATGTCCTTGTAAGCGGACAGCAATTTGTTGCGGACTTGCAGCGTCGCCTCGAACCCGACCGAGGCCTGCTGGCGGGCCAGCATGACCTTGGCGATGTCGACCGTCTCACCGCGTTCGTAACTTTCGGACAGCGCCGAGGCCTTGTTCTGGCCGGCGTTGACGTCCTTCAGCGCGTCTTGCAGCGTGTCGGCGAAGCTGGTCGGCTTCGTCGCACCCGCGGGGGCGGCGCCATCGGTCGCGCTGGCGCGGCTCAGCGCCTGGTTGCGTTCGAGGATCTGCGCGCGCAGCTGCATCACGCGGTCGACGCTCATCGCGCCGCCCACTCCGGCCACGCCGCTCATGCCGACGCCGCCATGCTGAGCGGACGGGCCAGGTCGTTACCCTGTTCGCGTGCCTTGGCGAGGCGATAGCGCAGCGTGCGTTCGGAGATGCCGAGCCGGCGCGCGGTCTCGATCCGGCTGCCGCCGCACGCCGCCAGCGTCTCGCGGATCGCCTGGAATTCGCTCATCTGCACGACGTTGCCCAAGGTGGCGGGCTCGCTCGCGGCCGCTGCTGCCGGTGCGGCGGCGGGCGCCTGCGGGAACAGCTGCGTGACCGGCGCGGGCTCGCGGTGGAAGGTGAAGCTGACCGGACGGTCGAATACGATGTGGCTGGCGTCGATCGTGTCGCCGCCGGCGAACAGCAGCGCGCGCTGGATCACGTTCTCCAGTTCGCGGACGTTGCCCGGCCAGTCGTGGGCGACCAGCGTCTCGACCGCCTCGGCGGTCGGCCACGGCACGACCGCGCGGGTGCCGGCATGGCGCAGGATCATCGTCGCGGCGAGCGCCGGAATGTCCTGCGGACGCTCGGCGAGCGGCTTGGTCGACAGCGGGAAGACCGACAGGCGGTAATAGAGATCGGCGCGGAAGCGGCCGGCGGCGACTTCGCCCTGCAGGTCGCGGTTGGCGCAGGCGATGACGCGCACGTCGATCGCCTGCGGCACCGAGGCGCCGATCGGCACCACCTCGCGCTCCTGCAGTACGCGCAGCAGCTTGGCCTGCAGTTGCAGCGGCATCTCGGCGATCTCGTCGAGCAGGATGGTGCCACCGTCGGCGGCGCGGAAAAAGCCTTCGCCGCCCGACGAGGCGCCGGTGAACGCGCCCTTCTGGTGACCGAACAGCAGCGCCTCCAGCATCGTCTCGGGCAAAGCGGCGCAATTGATCGCGATGAACGGGCCGTTGCGGCGCGGCGACTGGTTGTGGATCGCGCGGGCGAGCACTTCCTTGCCGGTGCCGGTCGGGCCGTTGATCAGCACGGTGATGTCCGCCTGCGCGACGCGCTCGGCGAGCGCCAGCAGCGCGAGGCTTTCGGGATCGGCGGCGGTCGGCATCTCGGCGCCGGCGACGAGCGCGCGGGCGAAGCCGTTGCCGACCGCGGCGTCCTCCGGCCCGAAGGCGATGCGTGCCGGATTGCCGTTGCGCGACGGCAGCACGTGGCGGCCTTCGCTGCCGATGATGACCGAGCGTGCCGGCGCCGGCGGCGCCTCGCCCTCGGCGATCAGGAACAGATCCGCCGCACCGGGCTGCCCGGTCTCGTACGAACCGAGACCGAAGCCCTGCGCACGCAGGCTGGAGACGAGCGGATAGTGACGCTGCAACACCGCAGCGGAAGAGAAAATCGAACGCATTGCTATCCCCCAAGGACGAGCTCTCCAATGCGGGTTCCAGAGTAAATGCCGGATTAAAATTTGTTCCTGACCGGCAAAATTTTTCCGGGCGCGACGCGCGCGTGCCGCTCGCGCGTCTACGCGCGCGTGTACGCATGCGAGGGCCGAGCAAAATCGCGGCGGCCGAATTTTTCCGCTAAATCCCCGTCGGGACTGGCCGTTCTCTCATTTGGCGGCTCGGCCCTCCGCTCTGGGGGCGGCGGGGAGCGCCGCAGCTTTTGGAGACATCTCATGACCGTCATCGGTACCAACATCGCGTCGATGCGTTCCGCGAACGCCAACACCACCGCCAATGCCCAGCTGTCGAGCGCCATGGAGCGCCTGTCGACCGGCAAGCGGATCAACTCGGCCAAGGACGACGCCGCCGGCCTCGCCATCTCGACCTCGATGGGTGCGCAGGTTCGCGGCATGAACCAGGCGATCCGCAACTCGAACGACGGCATTGCCCTGGCGCAGACCGCCGACGGCGCGCTCGGCGAAGTCACCAACATCCTGCAGCGGATGCGCGAACTGGCCGTCCAGTCGGCGTCGGGCACCTATCAGGCCGACGACCGCTCGAACATGAAGACCGAAGTCGCCGAACTGCAGAAGCAGCTGACCAACATCGCCGGCACGAAGTTCAACGGCGTCAGCCTGTTCGACTCGGCGAACGACAAGACCGTGACGATCCAGGCCGGTGCCGGCTCGAGCGATCAGGTCGACCTGAAGATCAGCAAGCTCGACATGGCGTCGGTGAGCGGTGTGGCGGGTGCCACGGTCGCTGCCGGTCTGGCGACCGTCGCCGCCGGTCCGCTGGTCGGCACCAGCCGCGTCATCACCGCGGAAGACGTCGCTTACGGCGGCAAGACGGGTGGCGGCGCCACCGCGCTGACCTCGACCGACATCGGCACGTCGAAGACGCTCGCCGCCGGCGACAAATATTACACCCCGGCGACCACCGGCGACAATACCGGCGGTATCGACATCAGCTCGGCGGCGGGCGCCAAGACCGCGATCGACACGATCGACGCCGTGCAGAAGTCGGTCAACACGACCCGCGCCTCGATCGGTGCCGGCCAGAGCCGTCTGACCTCGGTGGTCAACAACCTGACCACCAACGTCACCAATCTGACTTCGGCGAAGAGCCAGATCGAGGACGCCGACTTCTCGGCCGAAACGACCGCCCTCGCCAAGGCGCAGATCCTCAGCCAGGCGTCGACCGCGATGCTCTCGCAGGCCAACCAGAGCCAGCAGGGCGTGCTGAAGCTGCTCCAGTAAGCCGCTTACCGGCGCTGGCGCCGCCCCCCAAGGGCATCAGCGCCGACCAAGCTCGCCCCCCAAGGACGAGCGAAGCCAGAACCCCGGTGGTCCGCCACCGGGGTTTTCGGCTGTGCAGACCCCTTCGATCCGTCTTCCTACCGGTGCGCCGCGCGGCCCAGCCGATCGTTGATCGCCTCGCCCAGCCCGTCCCGCGGCACCGGTGCCACGGCGATGCCGGTGCGATCGCTGGCATCGGCGCGATGCAGCGCATCGAACAGCCGCGCCGCCGCCTCGCGCAGGTCGCCCGCCGCCGAAAGCGTGTCGTCCCCCGCTATCGCGCCGAACCCGATCAGCCACTCGCCCGGCCGCGCCGCAGCCGCATCCAGCCGCAGCGGTTTGCGCGGCGCATAATGGGTCGCGAGCTGCCCCGGCGCGGTGATCGCAGACTCCTTTATATAGGGGGTCGTCGCGAACGGCAGGTCGGCGGCGGTGATCGGCCCCGGCCGCAGGACCGTCCGACCGGCGATAATCGTCGATTCGAGCCCCGCCTCGGTCGCGCCGTCGTCGAGGATCAGCGGCACCCGCGTACCCAGACTGGCCGCGACATGGCTCGCACGCGTCGGACTGATGCCGTTGCTCGCATTGGCGGACGGCGCGGCGAGCGGTCGGCCCGCCGCGGCGATCAGCCCCTGCATCGCGCGATGCCGCGGCACCCGGATCGCCACCGTCGTCAGGCCGGCGGTGACCAGCGACGCGATCGGCGCGCCGTCGCGCAAGGGCAGCACCAGCGTCAGCGGCCCCGGCCAGAACAACGTCGCCAGCATCCGCGCATCGTCGTCGAACATCGCAAGCCGTTCGGCGGCGGCGAGATCGGCGACATGGACGATCAGCGGATTGAAGCTCGGCCGCCCCTTGGCAGCATAGATCCCCGCCACCGCATCGGCGTTGCCGGCATCGGCGGCGAGGCCATAGACCGTCTCGGTCGGCACCGCGACGCATTCGCCGCGGGTGATTCGCGCGGCGGCCTCGGCGAGCGCGGCCATGCCGTAGGGTAAGATGCGCGGGTTTGGATCGGCCATCCGTCCGGCCTATATCGTGCGCAATCCCAGGAGAGAATGATGTCCTTTACCGCAGCCGTGGCCGACCAGCGTTTCGTACTCGAGCATGTCGTCCGCATCGGCGAACTCGCCGCGACCGAGCGTTTCGCCGCCGCCAGCCCGGACGTGGTCGACGCGGTGCTCGAAGGCGTCGGCCAGTTCGCCAGCGGCGAATGGGCGCCGCTCAATCGCGAGGGCGACACGGTCGGCGCGACATGGTCGCCCGACGGCGTCCATATGCCGGCGAGCTTCGTCAGGGCGTATAAGGAGTATGTCGAGGGTGGCTGGGGCACGATCGGCGTGCCCGAGGATTTCGGCGGCCAGGGCCTGCCCTTCGCGATCCAGACCGCGGTGCTCGACACGCTCGGCTCGGCCAATATGGGCTTCGCACTCTGCCCGACGCTGACCGTCGGCGCGATCGAGGCGCTGATCCACCACGGCAGCCCCGAGCAACGGGCGCTGTATCTGCCCCACCTCGCCACCGGCGACTGGACCGGCACGATGAACCTCACCGAGCCGCAGGCGGGCAGCGACGTCGGCGCGCTCCGCGCCACGGCGAAACCGCTCGGCGACGGCAAATGGTCGATCAAGGGCACCAAGATCTACATTTCGTTCGGCGACCACGACATGGCGGACAATATCGTCCACCTCGTCCTCGCCCGCACTCCCGATGCGCCCGCCGGCACGCGCGGCATCAGCCTGTTCCTCGTGCCGAAGTTCCGGTTGAAAGACGACGGCACGCCGGGCGATTTCAACGACGTCCGCGTCGTCTCGATCGAGCACAAGATGGGGCTGCACGCCTCGCCGACCTGCGTGCTCAGCTTCGGCGACCATGACGATTGCGTCGGTGAGCTGATCGGCGCCGAACATGCCGGGATGCGCGCGATGTTCACGATGATGAACAACGCGCGGCTCAACGTCGGCCTGCAGGGCGTGCAGATCGCCGAGGGTGCGACGCAGAAGGCGGTCGGCTATGCGCTCGAACGCGTCCAGTCGGCGCGCGCGGGTTCGCCGAACAAGGAGGCGGTGCGGATCGTCGACCATCCCGACGTCCGCCGCATGCTGTTGCGGATGAAGGCGCAGACGCAGGCGGCGCGCGCGCTCGTCTATTATGCCGCGGGGCAGGTCGATCGCGCCGGGCTCGGCGACGGTGCGGCGAAGAACCGGCTCGAAGTGGTGACGCCGCTCGCCAAGGCGCACGGCACCGATATCGGCAACGAGGTCGCCTCGCTCGGCATCCAGGTCCACGGCGGCATGGGCTATGTCGAGGAAACCGGCGCCGCGCAATATTTCCGCGATGCCCGGATCACGCCGATCTACGAAGGCACCAACGGCATCCAGGCCGCCGATCTCGTCGGCCGCAAGCTGGCACTCGACAATGGCGGCGCCTTCGCCGCGCTCGTCCGCGACATGCGCGCCGAGGCGACGCATCCCGAGCTGGTCGCGCTGATCGACGCGGTCGAGGCGATCGCCCGCCGTCTCGCCACGCTCGACGCCGACGACAAGCTCGCCGCCAGCTATCCGTTCCTGACGATGACCTCGGTCGCGGTCTGCGGCTGGCTGATGGAACGCGAAGGCCGGCATGCGACGGGCGACGAGGAATTCGCGATCGTCAAGCGCGCCGCGGTGCGCTTCTACCTCGACCAGATCGTCCCCGAGGCCCACGGCCTTAAGGCCGCGGCGACGGCGAGCGCCGAGGTGCTCTACGTCGTACCGGCCGAGGCCTTCGCCGCCTGACCTGAAGTCCTCCCCGGCACGGGGAGGGGAACCGCCCGGCGCAGCCGGGTGGTGGAGGGGGGCTTCCCTGGACGCTATACCATGAGGAAGCCCCCCTCCGTCAGCGCTGCGCGCTGCCACCTCCCCTTGTGGGGGAGGAATGTATCGCTTCCAAGGACCTATCATGTTCGACCTCGACGCCTATCTCGCCCGCATCGGTCTGCCCGCCCGTGTCACGCCCGACGCCGAGGGGCTCGGCCGGCTCCAGCGCGAGCATCGCCTGTCGATCCCGTTCGAGAATCTCGACGTCCGCCTCGGCCGCGGTATCCCGATCGACGGCGATGCGGTCTTCGCTAAGCTCGTGACCGGCAAGCGCGGCGGCTATTGTTTCGAGCAGAACCGCCTGTTTATGGACGCGCTGATCGCGCTGGGCTTCGCCGTCCGGCCGCTGCTTGCGCGCGTCTGGCTCGGCGTCACCGACGCGCCGCCGCTCACCCATACGCTCAGTCTGGTGACGATCGACGGGCGCGCGTGGATCGCCGACGCCGGCTTCGGCGGCAGCTATGCGCCGGTGATGGCGCTCGCCGACGGCTGGGAAGCGGAGGCGCCCGACGGCGCCTGGTTCCGGCTGGAGCGCCATGCCGAGCACGGCTGGATGCTCAGCCGGCGCGGCGATCCCGGCTCGACCGATGGCCGCGGCACCGGCGAGGGCTGGCAGCCGCAATATAGTTTCCACGAGACTGCGGTGTTCGACGCCGACCTCGCTCTGTCCAACCATTGGGCGTCGACCGCGCCGCAGAGCCGCTTCACCCAGCTTACCATCGCCAGCATCGTCCTGCCGCACGGCCTCGCCGGTCTCACCGACCGCCGCTATCACCGCCGCGCCGGCGACAATAGCAGCGTCGCGGAGATCACCGACCCGCGCGTCTATCGCATGCGCATGTCGCTGATGTTCGGTATCGACCTGACCACCGAGGAAGTGGAGAGTTTGGGGCTGTTCTGAAGAAGAGTGGATTCGCGCGAAGACGCGAAAGACGCGGAGGTGTCTCGCCAGCCGCGCGTATGGTCTATCATCACGCAGCTCGGGAATATTGGGTCAGCCTGCGGCGCAAACTGCCAGAGCGAACACGCTTTTTACGCCTGCTCGCGCTCCAGCAGGTCGGCGGCGTCCAGTCCGAGCAGGTCGATATAACCCCGGATCCGCGGCCATTGCGTCTCGACGAACGCCGCGCGCTCCGCCGCGCGTAACTTCTCCGAGGCGCCCGGCAGCACGAACATGCCGACGCCGCGGCGGACCTCGACATAGCCGTCGTCCTGGAAGCTCTGATAGGCCTTGGCGACGGTCAGCGGATTGGCGCCATGTTCGGCGGCGAAGGCGCGTACCGAGGGAAGCTGGTCGCCGGCGCGATAGTCGCCGCGCAGGATGCCCGCCGCGATGGTGCCGCGTAACCGGATGTAGACCGGGCTGTCCTCGTTGCTGAACGCTGTCATGCTGACTTAATACACCAACGGCGGAAAAGGTCCATAACAACCTGGCTGGACTATCCCATGTTGGGCCAATGCGAGATGATCCGTGCCGGCTCCGGGCGGGGCCGTTCGTCGAGCGGCCGGCTCGGGGTGCCGATGAACACGAAACCGGCGATCCGCTCGGGCGCCGCGCCCAGGCCGTCGCGCACCGCGTCCGAAAAGGTCGGCCATCCCGTCAACCAGCCCGCCGCGAAGCCCAGCGCATGCGCCGCGTGGAGCAGGTTCATCGTTGCCGCGCCGGCGGACAATTCCTGCTCCCACAACGGGATCGGACTTGCCGTCACCGGCGACGACAGCACCACGACCAAAGTCGGCGCCTGCCGCGCGAACTGGTCGAGCGCGTCGAGGTCGCCGCGCGGCGCCTGCGGCCGCTCGGCGCGATAGGCGTCGGCGAGCAGCCGCGACAGTGCGTCGCGATCGTCGATGACGACGAAGCGCCACGGCGCGAGCTTGCCGTGATCGGGGGTGCGCGCGGCGATGGCGAGCATCTGGTCGAGCTGGGCGGCGTCGGGGCCGGGGGCGACGAGGTCGCGCGGCTTGCCCGAGCGGCGAGTGGCGAGCAGCGAAAGCGGCGTGCTGGTGTCGTTGAACATGATGCCGCCTCATAGCGGGTGGCGGCGATGTTTACAGCAGGGGATCAGCCGTTAGGTTGCCGCGATCCGCCGCCCGGTCGGGCCGGCGCCATGAATGTGTTGGAGTTTGCAGACCTTATGGCCATCGCATCAGCGAGCGGGGGCGGCGTACCGGCCCACGCGCGCACCTTCCTCGGACACCCGCTCGGGCTGTTCCTGCTGTTCTTCGCGGAGATGTGGGAGCGATTCTCTTATTACGGCATGCGGGCGATCCTGGTCTTCTATTTGACCAAGCATTTCCTGTTCGGCGAACAGCCCGCCTTCGCGGTCTACGGCGCGTACACCGCGCTGATCTACGTCACGCCGATCATCGGCGGCTATATCGCCGACCGCTATCTCGGGCCGCGCAAGGCGGTGCTGGCGGGGGGCGTGTTCATCACCGTCGGCCATCTGATGATCGCCGCGGTCGAGGGGCCGGTCGGCATGCAGGGCAGTGCGCTTAACGGCTTCTATCTCGCACTCGCCTTCATCATCGTCGGCACCGGCTTCCTGAAGGCCAATATCTCGGTGCTGGTCGGCAAGCTCTATCCGCGCGACGACACGCGTCGCGACGGCGCCTTCTCGATCTTTTACATGGGGATCAACACGGGCGCGTTCATCGGCCCGCTGCTGGTCGGCTATCTCGGCGAGCGGATGGGCTGGTCCTACGGCTTCGGCGCCGCCGGGATCGGTATGGCGCTCGGCCTGATCGTCTTCGTGCTGTTCCGCCGCGAATTGTACGACGTCGGCGAACCGCCGGTCGCCGGCGCGTTGCAGACGCGCACCCCGATCGGCCTGTCGATCGAATGGGCGATCTACGCCGGTGCGCTCGTCGCGGTCGCCTTGTCGTGGTGGCTGGTCCGCAACCAGGGCGCGGTCGGCATCGTGCTGATCGCCGGATCGGTGTTCACCGTCGGCTATATCCTGCTCACCTCGTTCCGCGCGCTGCCGAAGGTCGAGCGCCACCGGATCTTCGCCGCGCTGTTCCTCGTCGCGCTGTCGCCTTTGTTCTGGGCGCTGTTCGAACAGGCGGGCTCGTCGCTCAACCTCTACACCGACCAGTCGGTCGACCGGACGGTACTGGGCTGGGAAATGCCGGCGTCGTGGTTCCAGTCGGTCAATTCCTTCTTCATCATCACGCTCGCGCCTTTGTTCGGGCTGGTGTGGACCGCGATGGGCAAGCGCGGCATCGAACCCTCGGCGCCGTTCAAGTTCGGCATCGGCCTCGTGCTCGTCGGGGCGGGCTTCTTCGCGCTGATCCTCGGTGCGCCGGCGAGCGGCCTCACCCCGGCGATCTTCGTCATCCTGCTCTACATGCTGCATTCGATGGGCGAATTGTGCTTCTCGCCGATCGGCCTGTCGTCGATGACGCGGCTGTCGGTGGCGAGCATGACCGGGCTGATGATGGGGACCTGGTTCCTCGCCACCGCGGCGGGCAATTTCATCGCCGGGCTGATCGCGCAGGCGACCGGCGGCGAAGGGGCTGGTCCGGCGCAGGTGCTGGAGGTCTACGGGCGGATCGGCTGGTTCTCGATGGGCGTCGGCGTCGTCGTGCTGGTGCTCGCGCCGTTCGTGACGAAGCTGATGCACCTCGACACGATCGGCGACGATGCGCACGCGCTGGCAGGCGAGGCGGCGATCGGCGAACCTGCCGCGGCCGGCGTGAACACGCGCGACGAGCGGCGCCCCTGATCCTCCCCGGCACGGGGAGGGGGACCGCCGCTTAGCGGTGGTGGAGGGGGCTCTCCTCGCAGCATACCGCCTGTGGAAGCCCCCCTCCACCAGCTGCGC
>NZ_SCMZ01000041.1:0-34896 GCF_005503285.1 Sphingomonas sp. 2SG | reverse complement strand
GCACTGACGCTGTTCGACGTGGCGCCACCGCCGCCGCCGCCACCGCCCGAACTGCCGCCGCCGCCGAAACGGCCACCCCCGCCCGTACCGGCACCGTCAGGCAGCGCGCCGCCGACGGCCTCGCGACCGCCGCCGCCGCCGCCACCGATCGACACGACGCCGCAACCGCTCGCGCCACCGCCGCCGCCGAGCGCGGTGATACCGTCACCCTTCGGTGCGGATCAGGACGTGGCGCAGCTCGTCGGGCCGCCGTCGGTCGGGGCGGGCCTGGGGACGGGTGCCGGTCGCGGTGCAGGCAATGGCGCGGGCGATGGCGGCGGTGGCAAGGTCCGTTATGCGCGGGCGAGCTGGATCTACCGGCCAACGGACGCCGAACTGCGGCGCTTCTGGCCGCCCGATGCGGTGCGCGACCGCGTTTCGGGGCATGCCTTGCTCGCCTGTCGGGTGCCGCGCTCGGGCCGGCCCGAACGGTGCTGGGTGGTGTCGGATACGCCCACCGGCATCGGCTTCGGCGCCGCCGCGGTGCAGATGGCGCCGCTGTTCCGGATCAGGCCGGTGCTGCGCAACGGCAAGGTGCTGCCGGTGCCGGTGATCGTGCCGGTCGCCTTCGACATCGCGAAGCCGCCATCGGCGAAGACGCGCTGATCCGGTTCAGCGCTGGACGCGGGTGATGTGGCCCATCTTGCGGCCGGGCCGCGCCGCGCCCTTGCCATAGAGGTGGAGGTGCGCGCCGGGCTCGGTCAGCGCCGGCTGCCACGCATCGTCGCCGATCAGGTTTTCGAGCGCCACTGCGCTGCCCGTCAGCGCGGTGCTGCCGAGCGGCAGGCCGCAGATCGCGCGGATATGGTTCTCGAATTGCGAGGTCTCGGCGCCCTCGATCGTCCAATGGCCCGAATTGTGGACGCGCGGCGCCATTTCGTTGAACACCGGGCCATCGGCGGTGGCGAAGAATTCGCAGGCGAGCACGCCGACATAATCGAGCTCGGCGGCGATGCGGCAGGCGAGCGCGGTCGCTTCCCCGGCCTGGTCGAGGATCGGCTGCGGCGCCGGCACGCGCGACGTGCGCAGGATCGCATCGACATGGACGTTCTGCGGCGGGTCGTAGCGGACGGTGGCGCCGTCCTGGCCGCGCGCGATCAGGATCGAGAATTCGTGGCTGAAATCGACGAACGCCTCGAGCACCGCGGGGCCACCGATCGCGTCCCACGCCGCATCGGCGTCGGCGGGGCCGTGGAGGCGCATCTGGCCCTTGCCGTCATAGCCGAAGCGCGCGGTCTTGAGCACCGCAGGCGTGCCGACATGGTCGAGCGCCGCGATCAGCGTCTCGCGGCTGTCGACCGCGGCCCAGCGCGCCGGGCGGCCGCCGACGCGCTCGACGAAGCGCTTCTCGGCGATCCGCTCCTGCGCGGCGGCGAGCGCGCGCGGATGCGGATGGACCGGCACGCGTTCGGCGAGCCATTCGACCGGGCCGAGCGCGATATTCTCGAACTCGTAGGTGACGACGTCGCAGGCGGCGGCGAAGTCGGCGAGGACGATGCGATTGTGATAATCGGCGCGGGTCAGACTCGCCGCGGTCTGCGCCGCGACGCTGTCCGCCTCGGGGGCAAGCACGTGCGTGCGATAGCCGAGCTGCGCCGCGGCAACGGCGAGCATCCGGCCCAGTTGCCCGCCGCCGAGGATGCCGATCGTGCTGCCGGGAGCGAGCATCAGGCGGGCTCGTCGGCGACCGCGTCGGTCTGCCGCCGGCGCCAGGCTTGCAGGCGTTCGGACAGCGCGGCGTCGTGCGTCGCGAGGATCGCCGCGGCAAGCAGGCCGGCGTTGGTCGCGCCGGCCTTGCCGATCGCCAGCGTACCGACCGGGATGCCGGCCGGCATCTGGACGATCGAGAGCAGGCTGTCCTGCCCCGACAGCGCCTTGCTCTGGACCGGTACGCCGAGCACCGGCAGATGCGTCATCGCCGCGGCCATGCCGGGCAGATGCGCGGCGCCGCCGGCGCCGGCGATGACGACCTTGAGGCCGCGGTCCGCCGCGGTCTTGGCGTAATCGTAGAGCCGGTCGGGGGTGCGATGCGCGGAGACGACCTTCGTCTCATGCGCGACGCCCAGTTCGGCGAGCACGTCCGCCGCGTGCCGCATCGTGTCCCAATCGGACGTCGAACCCATGATGATGCCGACCAATGTCATAGACGGCGGTTAGCGGCAGAGCGGAGGGAGGGCAACGGCTTGCACCGGCAGGCGCGCACCCGTGTTGGACGACATGGACAAGATGGACACCTTAACGGAAACGATCCGGGTCTATCGTTTCCGTTAAGGTGGTGATCGGGGGTCACGATGAGACAGAGCGCGGCGGGTGTAGCGCGTGGGACCGGTGTAGGACAGGGGCGAAAATCTGGTGCCACCTTCGTCATCCCTGCGGAGCCGAAACCTCTCTAGAGTTCGCTCGGTCACTTGGGCTTTCCAGTGTTCCTGCGAAAGCAGGAACCCAGGGTCAAGCAAAGCAACAGCTTATCGAGTTCGAGACTCCTGGGCTCCTGCGTTCGCAGGAGCACTGGTGGACGTTCGCAAGGACCCTGTTCCCGCGAAACGACGAAGGAAGAGGGGAGGGCGTGGCGCCCACCACACTTACCGTTCGCTGAGATAATAACGATCGGTAGCGTTGAGCGCGTCGTCGAGTTCGTAGACGATCGGCTGCGCGGTCGGGATTTCCAGACCGGTGATCTCGTCGTCGGGGATGTTCGACAGATGCTTGACCAAAGCGCGCAGCGAATTGCCGTGCGCGGAGATCAGCACGCGCTGGCCGTCGCGCAGTGCCGGCACGATCCGCTCCTCGTAATAAGGCAGGACGCGGGCGATCGTGTCCTTGAGGCTCTCGGTCGCTGGAATGGCGATGCCGGCATAGCGGCGGTCGGCCGACAGGTCATAGTCGCTGCCCGCCTCCATCGGCGGCGGCGGCACGTCGAAGCTGCGGCGCCAGATCTTGACCTGCGCCTCGCCGTGCTTGGCCGACGTCTCCGCCTTGTCGAGCCCGGTGAGGCCGCCGTAATGGCGCTCATTGAGCCGCCAGTCCTTCTCGGTCGGCAGCCACAGCCGGCCCATCGCCTCGAGCGCAAGGTTGAGCGTCTTGATCGCGCGCGTCTGCAGCGAGGTGAAGGTCATGTCGAAGTCGAGGCCCTTGGCGGCCATCATCTCGCCCGCGGCGCGCGCCTCGGCGGCGCCCTTTTCGGTGACGTCGACGTCCCACCAGCCGGTGAAGCGGTTTTCGAGGTTCCAGCTGGACTGGCCGTGGCGGATCAGGACGAGGCGCGGCATCGGAAGCTCCCTTTTAGGATCGAGGACGAAGGTCGAGGGCGAAGAACTGGTTGTGCGGGCTCGGCCGATAGTCGGCGAACGGCCCGGTGTCGATGAAGCCGGCGCTGCGATACAAAGCGACCGCCGGCGCGTGCAGGGCGGCGGTGCCGGTTTCGAGGCTGAGCCGGTCGTAGCCGCGATCGCGGGCGACCGCGACGACATGATCGAGCAGCGCGCGGCCGACGCCGGTGCCGCGCGCGGCCGGGGCGGCGCGCATCGACTTGACCTCGCCGTGGCGCGGATCGAGCCGTTTGAGCGCGACGAAGCCGACCAGCGTGCCATCGCGCCACGCGGTCCAGAAGGTCACGCCCGGCGCCGACAGGCCGCCGGCATCGAGCGCAAAGGCGAAATCCGCCATCTGCCCGCGCAACTCGGTGAGGTGATGCGCGAGCAGGTCCGCGACATAGGGCGCGGCGGGATCGTCCTGCCTGATCTCCATCAGATTTCGTCGATCATCCCGGTAAGCACCTCGAGACACGACACGCCCAGCGCGCGCGAACGTTCGGGCGACCAGCCGAATTCGGCGTCGGGATTGGGATCGTGATCCTTGAACGGCATCTCCAGCGTCACCGACACCGCGCCGAAGCGCTGCGCCAATTGGTTGGTCGACATCGAGAGATTGGCATTGCCCGCGCTCGATTTCTCATAGCCCTTCTCGGTCTGGAAATCCGGCGTGTGCTCGGCGAGGCGCTGGCCGAAGGCGTAGAATTTGACGCCATGGTCTTCGGTCCAGTTGGGAATACCCTCGAAGCCGGCGATGAAGTTCGCCGGGATCGCCTCGTCGCCGTGGACGTCGATCGCGAAGGCGACGCCGGTCGCGTCCATCGCATCGCGGACGCACAGCACCTCGGGGCTGCGCTCGGGCGTCGGCGCGTGCCATTCGCGGTTGAGGTTCACCCCCGCCGCATTGGTGCGCAGATGGCCGCGGCGGGTGCCGTCGGGATTCATGTTGGGAACGACATGGACGGTCGCCTTGGCGAGCAAGGGCGCGGCGGCGGGGCTGGTCAGCCAGTCGAGCGCGCCGTCCATCCAATATTCGGTCATCGATTCGCCGGGATGCTGGCGGGCGTAGAGCCACACCGGCTTGGGACCGTCGCCGATGCGGAAATAGTCGATGCTCTGGCCGTCGAGCGAGGTGCCGAGCTCGCGATGCGTGACGCCGGGCCGGGCGGCGATGCGCGCGACGAGATCGTGGTGCATCTCCATCGTATAGGGCGCGAAATAGGCGAACCAGGCGAGTTCGGACTCGACCGCGTAATCGAACGACAGCACGCCATTGTCATATGTGGTGTCGATCATCCGCCACGCCTGCCGGTCGGTGCTGACGCGCGTCCTGTAGCCGGGCCAGCCGAACGGATAGGCGGACTGGCCGGCGTTGACGATGCGGAAGCGCAGCCGCCGGCCGTGCGCCCCGGCGACGCGGAAATAGAACCATTGGAAGAAGTCGGACTTGTGGTCCTTGACGATCTCGAGGTCGATGCGGTCGCCCTCGATGGCGATGACGCGGATGTTGCCGCCGTCGAAGGCGGCGTTGATGCTGAGGGTCATGAGGCGTGCCTGATTGGTAGAGGATGCTTGGCGAAGGGGATGACGTCACCCTCACCCTTTCCGGCGCTGCGCGCCTCCCTCCCTCTCCCGCCGGGAGAGGGAAAGACGCCGCAGGCGGCGCGGGGTGAGGGCGAGGGCGGTCACCTCACCGTGATGGTGCGGCCCGAATCGCCCGGAAAGCCGGTGAACAGCGCGCGGGCGAGCTTGCCGGCCTGCTGGTCGGCGCCCTTGATGTCGCTGATCCCCTGCGCCTTGCCTTCCCAGATCGGCGACTGGTCGGCGCGGCGCTTGATCGTCACCGCGAGCTCGGCGACGAGCAATTCGGTCGGACGGCTCCTGCCGATCGGGAAGCCGATGCCGCCGCCCAGCCCGACGCCGCCGCCGCCGCGGCGGCCACCACCGCCGCTGAACCCGCCGCCGCCGATGCCGATGCTGACCGGCGACTGGCGCGGCGGGCCCTCGCGGCTGGTGCGGGTGAAGGCGACGGTGGCGACATAGTCGGGCGTCGCGCCCTGCGCCGGCAAGGTATAGCCGACCTTGAGCAATTCGGCCTCGACCGCGGCGGCATAGGTCTTGAACTCGAGGCTGGCGGGGGCGCCGCCCGAGAGCGGCTCGACCGCGATCGTGCCGCGCGCGATCGGCGCGCCGAGATGGTAGCGGATCACCTCCGTCGGCGGGAGCGGCGACGTGGTCGCGCAGCCTGCAAGTGCCGCGGCGGCGACGCCGAGGGCCAGGAACGGACGGATGCTCATCACGGGGATACCTTTGCGATACGTTGCGTCTGGGAAACGCTCTAACGCGTGTGGCGTTGCTTGACTATTACGGCCTCCGCCCTTAGGCGCTCGCGCTTTCACCGACACCGTCAATTTCGAAAAGAAGCGAATCGATCATGAAGATCCGCAATAGCCTGAAGTCGCTCAAGGACCGTCATCGCGACAATCGCGTGATCCGTCGCCGCGGCCGCACCTACGTCATCAACAAGACCAACCGCCGCTTCAAGGCGCGCCAGGGCTAACCCTTTGGGTATGCCCGCGGCCGACGTGTCGCTCACGGCCCCGACGGCCGTGATCTTCGATGTCGGCCGGGTCCTGTACGACTGGGATCCGCGGATCCTCTACCGGCGCCTGATCGACGACGATCGGGCGCTCGATGCGTTCCTGCGCGACGTCGTCACGCACGAATGGCATTTCCAGCACGATGCCGGACGCGACTTCGCCGAGACCTCGGCGGAGCTTGCCGCGCTGTATCCGGAGCATGCGGCGCTGATCGGACTCTGGGGACCGCGGTTCCTGGAGAGTATCGGCGCGCCGATCGCCGGCATGGCGGCGCTGGTCGACGAGCTGGAGGCGGCGGACGTGCCGCTGTTCGCGATCACCAATTTCAGCCACGAATTCTGGCCGCCGTTCCGCGCGCGCGAGGCGGCGATGTTCGATCGCTTCCGCGACATCGTCGTATCGGGGGTGGAGAAGATGGTGAAGCCCGATCCGGCGATCTACCGGCTGGCGCTCGACCGGTTCGGGCTGGCGGCGGCGCGGACGGTGTTCATCGACGACAATGCGGCGAACATCGACGGCGCGCGCAGCGTCGGGCTGATCGGGTTGCACTTCACCGACGAGCCGACGCTGCGGCGCGAGCTGGTGGCGCTGGGGTTGCTGGCTCAGCCGGTTTAGGGACCCGACCTTCCAATTCCATGTCATCCCCGCGCAGGCGGGGATCCATACACGCCAACCGTGCGGCGCAAGCGGGATCCGCGCGTCTGCATCCCCGCCTGCGCGGGGATGACGGATGTGGAAGGGAGGGGCGTCCCCCCGCCCATTCGCCGCTAGTCTCCTGATAAACGCCGTGTATGGTGCGGCCGCGCTGCCGGGGGGCCGCGTCGTTCACTTCCCCGCGGGATGAATCATGCATCGTATCCTGATCGGCGTCGCCGGCATCCTCGTCATTCTCGGCATCGCCGTGCTGCTCTCCGCCGATCGCCGCGCGATCCGGCTGCGCGTCGTCGGCGCGGCCTTCGCGTTGCAGGCGCTGATCGCCACCGTCGTCCTCTATTGGGGGCCGGGGCGGCAGGCGCTCGCCGGCGCCTCGGCCGGGGTCGCCGCGCTGCTCGGCTATTCGCAACGCGGCACGGAATTCCTGTTCGGCAAGCTCGCCGCGCCCGAGATTGGCGGCCAGAGCTTCGCGATCGCGGCGCTGCCGGTCATCATCTTCTTCGCCAGCCTCGTCTCGATCCTCTATTATCTCGGCGTGATGCAGGTGGTGGTGCGCTGGGTCGGCGGCGCGATCGAGACCGTCATCGGCACCTCAAAGGTCGAATCGCTCTGCGCGGCGGCGAACATCTTCGTCGGCCAGTCGGAATCGCCGCTGGTGATCCGCCCCTATCTCGCCGGCCTCACCCCGCCGCAGGTGTTCACGGTGATGACCAGCGGCATGGCGGGCGTCGCCGGCACGATCCTCGCGGCCTATGCCTCGATGGGCATCCGCATCGAATATCTGCTCGCGGCGAGCTTCATGGCGGCGCCGGGCGGCATATTGATGGCGAAGATCATCATGCCCGATCGCCGCGTCACCCCCGAAGGCGAGCTGCCGCTCGGCGACTTGCCCGACGAGAATCGCGACATCCGGCTGGCGGAAGCGCGGATCAGCGGCGCCGGCCCTGCCGCCTTGTTGCCCGAGGGCGTGCCGGGCGAGCCTTTGCCCGACGCGACGCATGACGAGGAAAAGCCCGCCAATCTCATCATGGCCGCCGCGCAGGGAGCACAGACCGGCGTGCGGCTGGCGGTGGCGGTCGGCGCGATGGTGCTGGCCTTCGTCGCCTTGGTGGCGCTCGCCAACGGACTGCTCGGCGGGCTGGGCAATATGGTCGGGCTGCCGGGGCTGAGCTTCCAGGCGTTGCTCGGCTATGTCTTCCAGCCGGTGATGTTCCTGCTCAACGTGCCGTGGAACGAGGCGGGGATCGCCGGCGGCCTGTTCGGCGAGAAGATCGTGCTCAACGAATTCGTCGCCTATATCGATCTCGGCACGCAGACGAGCCTGTCGCCGCGCACCGTCGCGGTGGTGACTTTTGCGCTGTGCGGTTTTGCCAATTTCTCGTCGATCGCGATCCAGATGGCGGTGACCGGCAGCCTCGCCCCCAACCAGCGGCCGACGATCGCGCGGCTCGGCCTGCGCGCGCTGGCGGCGGGCAGCCTCGCCAATCTGATGAGCGCGGCGCTCGCCGGGCTGTTGATCGGGTGAGCTGCACGCGATGACCGGCCTGCGCCGCACGCTCGGGCCGGGCCAGCTTGCCATGATCGCGATCGGTGGCGCGGTCGGCACCGGGCTGTTCCTCGGCAGCGGCCTCGCGATCGGGCTGGCCGGGCCGGCGGTGCTGGTCAGCTATGCGATCGGCGGGCTGGTGACGCTGGCGCTGATGGGCTGCCTTGCCGAGATGACGGTAGCCGATCCGGCGACGGGGTCGTTCGGGCTGTTCGCCGAACGCTATCTCGGCCGGTTCGCGGGCTTCCTCGTCCGCTATGCCTATGCCGCGGCGGTGATCCTCGCGATCGGGACCGAGGTGACCGCGGTGGCGATCTACATGCGCTACTGGGCGCCCGGCGTGCCGGGCCTGTGGTGGATCGCCGGTTTCTCGCTGGCGCTGCTCGGCGTCAACCTCGCCAGCGTGCGGCTGTTCGGCGCGGTCGAATATGTCTTCTCGGCGATCAAGATCGCGGCGATCCTGATCTTCATCGCGGTCGGATCATGGGTGATCGCCGCGCATGGCATCGGCTTTTCCCATTATACCGACGCCGGCGGCTTCGCGCCGCACGGGCTGGGCGGGATCTGGACCGCGGTGATCGTCGCGATCTTCAGCTATATCAGCATCGAGATGATCGCGGTCGCGGCGGGTGAGGCGCGCGATCCCGAGCGCGCGATCGTCCGCGCCTTCCGCTCGACGATGCTGCGGCTGGCGCTCTTCTATCTCGGGAGCCTCGCGGTGATGCTGGCGATCGTGCCGTGGACGCAGGCGGGGACGGCGACGAGCCCGTTCGTCACGGTGATGCAGGCGAGCGGCGTCCCCTATGCCGCGGGCGTGCTCAACGCGGTGGTGCTGATCGCGGCGCTGTCGGCGATGAACAGCCAGCTCTATGCCGCGTCGCGGATGCTGTTCAGCCTCGCCGAGAGCGGCCTCGCGCCGCGCGCGCTGGCGCGGGTCGACCGGCGCGGTGTGCCGGCGGCGGCGCTGCTCGTCTCGGGCGGGGGGATCGCGGTGGCGGGTGGCGTCTATGCGTGGCGGCCGGAGGCGGCGTTCGGGGTAATGATCGCGGTGTCGATCTTCGGCGCGCTGTTCACCTGGGGGATGATCTTCGTGACGCATCTCGCCTTCCGGCGGCGGCACGGAGCGCCGGCGGCGTTCCGGCTGTGGGGGCATCCGTGGACGAGCCTCGCCGGGGCAGGGGCGATCGTCGCGATCCTGCTGACGACGCCGTTCACCGCGCCGTTCGCGCTGACATTGGTGTATGGCGTGCCGTTTCTGGCGGTGCTGGCGGGCGTGTATGCGATGTGGTTTCGCGCCCGCCCCCCAACGATCGTCATCCCCGCGGAGGCGGGGATCCATAGACGCTGACGGTGCGGCTCAAGCGCGGACCCGCGCGTCTGGATCCCCGCCTGCGCGGGGATGACATAATGAGGATGACGATGAGTTATTCGTCCGTCCGCATCTTGACCTTGTTGGGCAGGTCCTTGCCCTTGGTGCGGCGCGAGGGGAGCTGCACCGGGTTCTTCTTCTTCCATTCCTTGTAGGTCATCGGCCCGTCGGGCGTGTCGACCATCATATCGTCGAGGCTCATCGTGTCGGCTCCGGGGTGGCGCCGCTGTAATCGTAGAAGCCGCGGCCGGTCTTGCGGCCGTACCAGCCGGCCTCGACGTACTTCACCAGCAGCGGGGCAGGGCGGAACTTGGGGTCGCCGGTCCCTTCGAACAACACCCGCGTGATCTCCAGACAGGTGTCGAGGCCGATGAAGTCGGCGAGCGTCAGCGGCCCCATCGGGTGGTTGAGACCCAATTGGCAAGCAAGGTCGATGTCGCGGATCGTCGCGACGCCCTCGCCGAGCGCGAACACCGCCTCGTTGATCATCGGCATCAGCACGCGGTTGACGATGAAGCCCGGCGCGTCGTTGGCGCGGACCACCGCCTTGCCGAGCCGGTCGGCATAGGCCTCGATCACACCGACGGTCGCGTCGGAGGTGGCGAGGCCGCGGATCACCTCGATCAGGCCCATCACCGGCACCGGATTGAAGAAATGCACGCCGATGAAGCGCTGCGGATCGGGCGAACTCTGCGCCAGCCGGGTGATCGGGATCGACGAGGTGTTGGAGGCGAGGATCGCGTCGGGTCCGAGCACCTTGCCGACCTGGCCGAAGATCGCGCGCTTGATCTCCTCGCGCTCTGTCGCCGCCTCGATGACGAGGCCGCAGTCGGCCATCGCCTCGACATTGGCGACGGGTTCGATGCGGGCGAGCGTCGCGTCGCGGGTCGCGGCGTCGATCTTCTCCTTGTCGACCGCGCGGGCGAGCAATTTGGCGATCCCCGCCTTGCCTGCCTCGGCGCGCTCGACCGACACGTCGCTCAAGAACACGCGATAGCCTGCCGCCGCCGATACCTGCGCGATGCCCGCGCCCATCTGGCCCGAACCGATGACTCCGACTGACTCCACGTCCATCTCCTATGCTTTTGACGCGCCATAGCCGCTTTCGGCGCGTCTGCCAGCCGTCAGGGGGCGGGGCGCTCCGCCTGCGCCTCGGCGAGGAACAGGCCGAACAGGCCGTCGGGATCGGTCCATTCGCGGATCGGCGTCCAGCCGCCCGAGCGGAGCAGGATGCGCGCATCGCGCGAGCCATATTTGTGGCTGTTCTCGGTGTGGATACTCTCTCCCGCCGCCATCGCAAAGGGCTGGCCGTCGACGGTGAATGCGACGTCGCGGGTGGCGACTAGGTGCATCTCGATGCGCGCGCGATCGTCGTTCCAGCGCGCCTCGTGCGCGAAGGATTCGACCGGAATCGTGCCGGAAAGCTCACGATTGATGCGGTCGAGCACATTGCGGTTGAACGCCGCGGTGACCCCGCCGGCATCGTCATAGGCGGCGACCAGAGTCGCCTCGTCCTTGATCCGGTCCATGCCGATCAGGAGCATCGCGCCCTCGCCCAATGACGCGCGCATCGTGCGGAGCAGGTCGACCGCCATCAGCGGGATCATGTTGCCGATCGTCGATCCGGGGAAGAAACCGAGCTTGGGCGTATCCGCGATCGTCGCCGGCAGGGTGAGCGGGCGCATGAAATCCGCCTCGAACGGCAGCACGAGCAGGCCGGGGAAGGCCTCCGACAGCGCGCGCGAGGAATCACGCAGGAAATCGCCGGAGATATCGATCGGGACGTAGGCGGAGGGTTCGGTGCAGCGCAGCAGCAGCGGCGTCTTGACCGACGAGCCCGAGCCGAATTCGACCACCGCGCGGCCGCGCCCGGCGATGTCCGCGACTTCCGGACAGATCGTCTCGAGGATCGCGGTCTCGGTGCGGGTCGGATAATATTCGGGGACGTTGGTGATGTCCTCGAACAATTCGGAGCCGCGGCGGTCGTAGAACCAGCGCGCGGGAATGGCGCGGGGCCGGCGTTCCAGCCCGGCGAGCACGTCGGCGCGGAACTGCGGATCGGCGAGCGTCTGCTCGCCGTCCTCGACTTCGGGCTTCAACATTCAGAGGTCCTTGGCGAGCCGCACGCCGGTGAACTGCCAGCGCTGATGCGGGTAGAAGAAGTTGCGGTAGCTGGCGCGGGCATGGCCGCGCGGCGTCGCGCAACTGCCGCCGCGCAGCACGAACTGGCCGCTCATGAACTTGCCATTGTATTCGCCGACCGCGCCCTCGATCGTGCGGAAGCCGGGATAGGGGCGATAGGCGCTGCCGGTCCATTCCCAGACGTCGCCGAAAAAGGCGGGGCCGGACGCGGGGCGCGGCTCGACCGGGCCGGCGGCATCCATCTGGTTGCCGCAGCGTGCGTCCTGTGCCTGCGCCGCGGCCTCCCATTCGAATTCGGTCGGCAGCCGCGCACCGGCCCAGCTCGCATAGGCGTCCGCCTCGTAGAGGCTGACGTGGGTCACCGGCGCGGCGGGGTCGATCGCGCGGCGGCCGTCGAGGCCGAAGCGCGTCCATTTGCCGTCGCGCTCCTCCCAATAGAGCGGTGCGACGATCCCCTCGGCCTTCACCCAGGCCCAGCCGTCGGCGAGCCAATGCGCGGGATCGCGATAGCCGCCGTCGGCGATGAACGCCGCCCACTCGCCGTTGGTGACGGTGCGGTCGGCGAGCGCATGCGGCGCGAGCAGGGCGTCGTGGCGCGGCCCCTCGCAGTCGAAGGCGAAACCGTCGCCGTCATGGCCGATGCGGACGATGCCGCCGGCATGGTCGATCCAGCGAATTGGAGCGGGCATCGCCACCGGCACCTTGGGCGCGGCGGGCCAGATCGCCGGTTCGAGCGGATTCTCGCCGAACAGATGCAGGATGTCGGTGACGAGCAGTTCCTGATGCTGCTCCTCGTGATGGCAGCCGAGTGCGACGAGCTCGCGTGCCGCTTCGGGCAGGTCGGGGAGCGCGGCGACGAGCGCTGCGTCGACATAGGCGCGATAGGCGCGCACCTCGTCGAGCGTCGGACGGGTGATCATGCCGCGGCGGTCGCGCGCGTGGCGGCGGCCTTCCGCCTCGTAATAGCTGTTGAACAGGAACGGAAAGCGTTCGTCGTGCAGGCGATAGCCGGGGACGTGGTCGCGCAGCACGAAGGTCTCGAAGAACCACGTTGTATGCGCGAGATGCCATTTGGTCGGCGACGCGTCGGGCATCGACTGGACGGTGGCGTCGGCGTCGGACAGCGGCTCGGCGAGCGCCAGCGTCAGTGCGCGGACGGCTGAAAAGCGCTCGGCGAGCGGCGTTAGCGGCTGAGGTGCGATCTTCAACATGGCTGGCCTCCCCCGCGCGTCTTAACGCAAGTCAGGACAGCGCGCGAAACGGCAAAGGGTTGCAGCCGGGATGGACGTTTCGCGCGATTTCGATGGGTTCGAGGCTGTTTCACACTCGATCCGGTTGGGCGGATGCGCTCCGATGAACAGAAGAATGGTTCGCGCGAAGACGCGAAGACGCAAAGGTGTCGCGCTTGCCGCAGTCGCGGCCCGTCATATCGGGCCATTGCGATGACAGGGCCACGCTCGCCCCAGGCGGAACACCTTCGCGTCTTCGCGTCTTCGCGCGAACAAAGAATCCGGGCGGAAGGAGGGGGCGGGGCGAATGTCCCGCGAGGCCAGAGGACGCTAGCGGCTCGCGCCCGGCCGCCAGAGGATGTCGCCGGCGCCCGCGCCGTTGACCACGCGGGTGGCGACGAACAGCCAGTCAGACAGGCGATTGAGATAGGCGAGGGCGGGCGGATTGAGCCCGTCGACCGCCACCGCGCTGCGCTCGGCGCGGCGGACGATGGCGCGGGCGAGATGCAGCGACGCCGCACCGGCATCGCCGCCGGGCAGGATGAAGCTGGTCAGCGGCGCGAGATCGGCGTTCATCGCGTCGATCTCCGCCTCGAGCCGGGCGACCTGCGCGGGGACGATGCGCAGCGCGCCGTCGATCCCCGCAGGCGTGGCGATATCGGCGCCGAGGTCGAACAGGTCGTTCTGGATGGTGAGCAGCGCCGCGGTGGGCGGCCGTTCGCCGAGCGCGGCGATCGCGACGCCGATCGCGCTATTGGCTTCGTCGACGTCGCCGATCGCCGCCATGCGCGGATCGGCCTTCGACACGCGCGAGCCGTCGACGAGGCCGGTCGTGCCGGCGTCGCCGGTGCGCGTGTAGATGCGGTTGAGCTTGACCAAGGGCTCAGGTGCGTCCGGCGAGGAACAGGATCAGCACGACGATCAGGATCGCGATCGCCTGGAAGAAGATGCGCATCTGCATCATCTTGTTCGACTTGAGCGAGGCGGCGGACGGCCCTTGGCCGTCGCGGACCTGCGCGTGCGATTCCTGGAGGAAGGCGATGACGCCCCGGACCAGTGCGACCACCGTCGCCAGCATCGCCGCGATCAGCAGGAGGACGAGAAAGGTGTTCATGCGCTATAGGTAAGCGCTTGCGATGGTAAAGCCAATGGGAAGCCGGCCGGCGCGCAAAGCGTCCGCCAGCGCCTCACCATCTTCGCCCGCGGCGCGCAGATCGGCGAGCGCGGGGGCGCCGTTGCGCTTGGCGAGGCGGGTGCCGTCGGGGCCGAGCAGCAGCGGATGATGGCGATAGCGCGGCGTCGGCAGGCCGAGCAGCGCCTGCAACAAGCGGTGGATGTCGGTCGCGCGCATCAGGTCGCGGCCGCGCACCACGTCGGTGATCCCCTGCGCGGCGTCGTCGATCGTCACCGCGAGGTGATAGCTGGCGGGGGCGTCCTTGCGGGCGAGGACGACGTTGCCGAACGCCGCCGGGTCGGCGCGCTGCGGCCCCGCGAGCGCGTCGCTCCAGTCGAGCGGGCCGGTGATGGCAACGGCGCGGTCCGTCGCCAGCCGCCACGCATGCGGCATGCCCGCCTCAATCCGCGCCGCCGCCTCGCCCGCGGGCAGATGGCGGCAGGTGCCGGGATAGACGAGCCCGTCCGGCCCGTGATGAGGCGCCGAGACGCTCGCCGCGATATCGGCACGGGTGCAGAAACAGGGGTAGAGCAGGCCATTGTCGCGCAGCCCGGCCAGCGCCGCGTCATAGACGTCCAGCCGCGTCGACTGGCGCAGCACCGGCCCGTCCCACGTCAGGCCGAGCCACGCCAGATCCTCGGCGATCCCGGCGACGAAGCCCTCGCGGCTGCGCGTGCCGTCGATGTCCTCGATGCGCAGCAGGAAACCGCCACCCGCCGCACGCGCAAGATCGTGCGCCTGCAGCGCGGCAAAGGCATGGCCGAGATGCAGTCGTCCGGTCGGGCTCGGCGCGAAGCGGGTGACGACGCGGCTCACGCGCGCGTCCCGCCGCAGAAGGCTTGACCGGCATCGATGCGGCGTGCTGTCATACCAGCGTCACTCTCGTGGGCGACATGGCCCGCGGGTAATCCGTGGGAGGAGCCGTGTTTCATCCCGATCTGATCCGTCACCCCGACAATTGTCCGGCGCTGGTGCTCAACGCCGATTACACGCCGCTGTCCTATTATCCCTTGAGCGTGTGGCCGTGGCAGACCGCGATCAAGGCGGTGTTCCTCGATCGCGTCGACATCGTCGCGCATTACGAACGTTCGGTGCGCAGCCCGACCGCGGAGATCAAGCTGCCCTCGGTGATCGCGCTCAAACAATATGTGCGTCCTTCGGCGTTTCCGGCGTTCACCCGCTTCAACCTGTTCCTGCGCGACCGTTTCGCCTGCCAATATTGCGGCGTTGGGCGCGACCTGACATTCGACCATGTCGTGCCGCGCGCGCAAGGCGGACGGACGACGTGGGAGAATGTCGTCACCGCCTGCGCGCCGTGCAACCTCAAGAAGGGCGGGCGGACGCCGAAACAGGCGCATATGCCGCTGTACGTCGAGCCGATCCGGCCGACCAACTGGCATCTGCAGGAACATGGCCGCGCCTTTCCGCCCAACTATCTCCACGACACGTGGCACGACTGGCTCTACTGGGACGTTGAGCTGGAAGCGTAACGATACGGAGACCGGGTTTGCGGACGGGGATCATCATCGCGGCGGCGGCGCTTGTCGCGGCGGGTACGTTGGCCGGATGCGGCCCGCGCGAGGACAAGGTGGCGGAGGCGGACGCGAACGCCGCGGGCTTCGTGCCACCGGCGGTGACCAGCCGCGTCGATTTCACCAGCACGATGGAGCGCCGCTTCCGCACGCTCGACCGCAATGCCGACGATCGGCTCGACAAGACCGAACTGCCCCGCCAGAACAGCCGCCTGATGAGCCTCGACCGCAACGGCGACGGCGTCATCAGCCTGATCGAATGGGACGAGGGCACGCTCAAGCGCTTCGACCAGATGGATCTCAACCACGACGGCACCGTCACCTCGGAAGAGGAAAAGGAATGGCGCGCGGCGCGCGATGCGGGCCGCGAACCCGCAACGCGGCCGACGCCGCCGGTGCCGGGCGATCCGCTGGGAAATAGCACGCGGTAGGCCTTTGTCCGCGGGGACCTGACGCGGGGCGGCATTCAGAAGGTCTCGTTCGCGCAAAGACGCGAAGACGCAAAGGTTTTTCGCCTTGGGCGAGCGTGGCCCTGTCATCGCAATGGCTTGATGTGATGCACCGCGACTGCGGCAAGCGCGACACCTTCGCGTCTTCGCGTCTTCGCGCGAACCATTCTTCTTTCTGACGAATCGAATCGGGAGCACGCCGCGATTTCCCGCGTCTCCAACGCCATGACCGGTTGACCCGACTCCCGCCGCAGCGCAGCATCGGGCCATGGCCACGCACGACCCCGCTTCGCTTCCGCCGATCGCCAACAATCCCGACGTCCGCTTCCTCGGCGCGCAGCTCGGCGACGTCATCCGCGCTTATGGCGGCGAGGCGCTGTTCGAGGCGACCGAGGCGATCCGCCGCGCCTCGGTCGAGCGGCATCGCGGCACCGGCAGCAGCGACAGCGTCCACCAGCAGCTCCAGAACCTCGGCCTCGACGAGACGCTCGATTTCGTCCGCGGCTTCATGCTGTTCTCGATGCTCGCCAATCTCGCCGAGGACCGGCAGGGGATCGCCGCCGAACAGGGCGCCGACGTCGCCGCCGCGCTCGCCAAGCTGGCAGGCGAGGGGATCGACCGCGACCAGGTGCAGCAATTGCTCGCCCATGCGCTGATCGTCCCGGTGCTCACCGCGCATCCTACCGAGGTGCGGCGCAAGAGCATGATCGACCATCGCAACCGCATCGCGCAATTGATGGCGCTCAAGGACATGGGCCGCGACGAGACGCCCGACGGCGACCGCGTCGACGATGCGATCACCCGCCAGATCGCGTTGCTCTGGCAGACGCGCGTGCTGCGCCGCGAGCGGCTCTACGTCACCGACGAGGTCGAGACGGCGCTGTCCTATATGCGCGAGGTGTTCCTGCCCGCGCTGCCCGCGCTCTACCAGCGCTGGGACCGCGCATTCGGGGAGCGCGTGCCGAGCTTCGTCAGGCCGGGCAGCTGGATCGGCGGCGACCGCGACGGCAATCCCTTCGTCACCGCCGATTCGCTGCGCACCGCTCTGGGCCGCGCCTGCGAGGCGGTGCTCGGCTTCTATCTGGAGGGGGTGCACGCGCTCGGCGCCGAACTGTCGATCTCGACCGAGCACGTCCCCGTCGATGCCGCGGTCGAGGCGCTGGCCGAGGCGAGCGGCGATACCGCGCAAAGCCGCGCGGACGAACCCTATCGCCGTGCGCTGTCCGGCATCTACGCACGGCTCGCCGCGACGCATCAGGCGCTGACCGGCAAGCCGGCGCCGCGGCCCGGCCATCTCCACGGCGAACCCTATCCCGACCCGCAGGCGTTCCGCGCCGATCTCGTCGCGATCGCGCACGGCCTGTCCAGCGCGGGCGCACTCAAGACGGGCGGTGCGCTCGGCCGGCTCATCCGCGCGGTCGAGACGTTCGGCTTCCATCTCGCGACGCTCGACCTGCGCCAGAACAGCGCGGTGCACGAACGCGTCGTCGCCGAATTGCTCAAGACCGCCGGCGTCGAGGCGGACTATCTCGCGCTCGACGAAGCGGCGCGGGTCGCGTTGCTGCGCCGCGAACTCGCCAATGCGCGGCCGCTCGCCAGCCGCTTCATGACCTATTCGGACGAGACGGCGTCCGAACTGGCGATCGTCCAGGCCGCCGCCGAGGCGCATGCGAAATACGGTCCGGCGTGCATCACCAATTACATCGTCTCGATGGCGCAGTCGGTGTCCGACCTGCTCGAGATCAACCTGCTGCTCAAGGAAGTCGGCCTCTACCGGCCCGGCGACGCACCGACCGCGGCGGTGATGGCGGTGCCGCTGTTCGAGACGGTCGGCGATCTGGAAGCGGCGCCGGGGATCATGACCGACTGGTTCGCGCTGCCCGAGATCGCCGCGATCGCAGCGAAGCGCGGCCATCAGGAAGTGATGATCGGCTATTCGGACAGCAACAAGGACGGCGGCTATCTCACCTCGACCTGGCAATTGTCCAAGGCGTCGACCGCGCTGAAGCCGGTGTTCGAGGCGGCCGGCGTCGGCATGCAGCTGTTCCACGGTCGCGGCGGTGCGGTCGGGCGCGGCGGCGGTTCGGCGTTCGCGGCGATCCGCGCGCAACCGTCGGGCACGGTGCAGGGCCGTATCCGCATCACCGAACAGGGCGAGGTGATCGCCGCCAAATACGGCACCCGCGACAGCGCGATGACCAATCTGGAGGCGATCGCCGCGGCGACGCTGCTCGCCAGCCTCGAACCCGAGCGCTTGTCCAATGCGGAGAACGACGATTTCTGCGCGGCGATGGACGCGCTGTCGGACACCGCCTTCCACGCCTATCGCGGCCTCGTCTACGGCACCGAAGGCTTCCGCACCTTCTTCCGCCAGATGACGCCGATCGGCGAGATCGCCGGGCTCAAGATCGGCAGCCGCCCGGCGAGCCGCAAGAAGAGCGACGCGATCGAGGATCTGCGCGCCATTCCCTGGGTGTTCAGCTGGGCACAGGCGCGCGTGATGCTGCCGGGCTGGTATGGCGTCGGGCAGGCGATCGCCGGCTTCGCGGACAAGGGGCTGCTCAGGGAGATGGCGCAGGGCTGGCCGCTGTTCGCCTCGACGCTCGCCAATATGGAGATGGTGCTGGCCAAATCGGACATCGCCATCGCCGGCCATTATGCCGAGCTGGTCGAGGACGAGGGGCTGCGCAGCGGCATCTTCGGCCGCATCCGCGATGCCTGGCACCAGACGCACGACGGCTTGCTCGAGGTGACCGGGCAGACGCGGTTGCTCGAGAAGCATCCGGCGCTCGATGCGTCGATCCGGCTGCGGCTGCCCTATATCGAGCCGCTCAACCTGCTCCAGATCGAGCTGATGAAGCGCCACCGCGCCGGCGAGGACGATCCGCGCATCGGCGAGGGCATCCTGCTGTCGATCAACGCGGTCGCGACGGCGCTACGCAACAGCGGCTAGGCGGCGCGCGAGCAGCAGGTCGACGATTTCCATCGCCAGCATCGCGACGGCGGCGCCGATGATCATGTCGATGAGGTAATGCGTCCCCTCGACCGGGGTGGCGAGCAGCATCGCCGCGACCAGCCACGTCAGCCAGCGGCGCAGCGGCGGCGTCCGCCAGATCGTGCGCAGGTAGAGCGTGCCGGCGGCGGCGTGGAAACTCGGCGCCGAGACGAGCCCGCGCAGCGCGCCGAGATCGACGGCGTGGATGGTATGCGCCCGCAGCGCCGGGATGAGGTTCGACTGCCAGGTCTCGCTGACCGGCATATAGGGCACCGCGCCGCGCCACAGATAGGAGAGCGGCCCGATCGCCGGCATCAGCGTGAACAGCGCCAGCGTCAGCACCGCGGCGAGCCAGAAGCCGGCGAGGAAGCGATGCGCCTCGCGCCGCTGGCCGGTGTGCGCGAACCAGCCGAGCAGGATCGCGGGGGTGAGATAGATGCTTTCGTAACAGGCGATGCCGAGGATCTGCAGCGGGCGATGATCGGCCACCGTCCGGTACCAGGCGAGCCAGTCGAAGCCGAGCGCGGTGTCGATCCGTTGCAGCGTCTGATCGGCATAGCCGTGGGTGAGCGCGGCGAGCGGATAGCTCGCCACCGCGCCGGTCAGCGCGATCAGCGTGAACACCGCATAATAGCCCGCCCCGTCGCGCAGCGCCGCGGCATGACGCCAGCCGCGCGGCAGGACATGGCTGCGCAACGCGGCGACGCAGACCGCGGCGAGCACGAACGGCAGGTTGCTGCGGCTCCACACTGCGACGCTGAGCTCGGCGCGGTGGAGCAGCCAGGCGGTGGCGATCAGGCCGGCGAGCAATGCCGCGACGATCGTCGGACGCGAGAAGCCGGGCGTGTCGGCGGCGGCGCGGTGGGCAATACTCGGAGAGAAGGCGGGCCGGGCCGCGTGGACGCGCTGCGATAGCATTCAACTGCCTTGGTCGTTCGGACGATGCTCGTCGTCCCGATTAGCTGAAGTGGCGATGAATTGAATGCGTCCTTTGCATGTCGGTCGCGGTGAGCGGGTGGATTCGTGCGAAGAGGCTGCGGTGCGGGGAAACTTTCCTCGGGGTGTCGCAGGATTGATTCACGCGAAGCCGCGAGGGGCGCGCGTGGCTCGCTCAGTCCCTGCCCCCATCGTCATCCCGGCGAACGCCGGGACCCATGGTTGCGATGCTCTTCGAGGTCGCGCTCCCATCTGTCCACCAGCGCGTCCATGGGTCCCGACCTTCGTCGGGATGACGAACGGAAGGGCGTCCGCACTCCTTGTGCGGAACCCCGCCGTCAGGCCTCGCTGACAAGCAACTTGTCGATCCGCCGGCCGTCGAGGTCGACCACCTCGAACCGCCAGCCCTGTTCCTCGAAGCTCTCGCCCTCGCCGGGCAGGTGGCGGAAGGCGGCGAGCGCGAGCCCCGCGACGGTGGCATAGTCGCGATCCTCGGGCAGATCGATGCCGAGCCGTTCGGCGAGCGCATCCGCCGCCATCGTGCCCGCGACGAGCAACGAGCCGTCGTCGCGCACGACGACCGAGGGCGCATCGTCGGGATCGGCGTCGCTGGCGAATTCGCCGGCGATCGCGGCGAGCAGGTCGGCGGGGGTGACGATGCCTTCGAAATGCCCGTATTCGTCGTGGATCAGCGCCATCGGCACCTCGGCCTGACGCAGCGCGATCAGCGCGTCCATCGCATCGATCCGGTCGATCACCACCGGCGCCTTGCGCATCAGCTTGCGCAGGTCGAGCGCCTGCCCGCGGAACAGCGCCGCGGCGATGTCGCGCGCCTGGACGACGCCGATCACCGCATCGACCGAGCCGTCGGCGACCGGCAGGCGCGTGTGCGGCGTCGCCAGCAGCGTGTCGCGGATGCCCTCCGGCCCGAGGTTGCAGTCGAGCCAGTCGACCTCGGTGCGCGGCGTCATCACCTCGCGCACCGGCCGGTCGGCGAGGCGGACGACGCCCGAGATGATCGTGCGCTCATGCTCCTCGATCACGCCCGACTTACTCGCCTCGGCGACGATCAGGTGCAGCTCCTCCGCCGTCACCTGATCCTCCGATTCGCGGTTGAGGCCGAGGACGCGGAAGACCAGCGCGCTCGACGAATCGAGCAGCCAGACGAGCGGCGCGCAGACCACCGCGATATAGCGCATCGGCAGCGCGACCAGCGACGCCACCGTTTCGGGCTTGCGCAACGCGAATTGCTTGGGGACGAGCTCGCCGATGATGAGCGAGGCGTAGGTGGTGAGGCCGATAACCAATGCGAAGCCCGCGGTCTGCGCCGTCTCCGCCGACAGGCCGAGCGCCTGCAGCCGTGCCGCGGTCGGCCCGCCGAGGCTGGAGCCCGAATAGGCACCCGCGAGGATGCCGATCAGCGTGATGCCGATCTGCACCGAGGACAGGAACTTGCCGGGATCGGCGGCGAGCTTCAACGCGGCGGCCGGGCCCTTGCGCCCCGAGCGCGCCATCGCCTCCAGCCGCGCCTTGCGCGACGAGACGATCGCCAGCTCGCTCATCGCGAACACGCCGTTGAGCGCGACCAATGCGAGGATGATCACGACGTCGATCCAGGGGAAGGGCGGAAGCGGTGCCATCGGCGGACGTGTCTTTGCCGCACAACGCGCGCGGCGACAACTGTCTGTATCGCGATGACGTGATTATGCGTGTCAGCCGCGGTTCAGATCGCTAGCGGAACAAGCCATATCGGACCCGAGTTTAGCCGGGAACGAACGTGAAAGGGTTGTCATGAAGTCGAAGTTCCTCGCCGCCGCGGCGCTCGCCGCGCTGGTCACCACCAGCGCCTGCACCACCGATCCCGAGACCGGCGAGCGCCGCATCTCGAAGACCGCGATCGGCGGCATCGGCGGCGCGCTGGGCGGCTATCTGCTCGGCGACCTTGTCGGCGGGCGGCGCGACCGGACCGAGAAGATCCTCGGCGCGGGCATCGGCGGCCTCGCCGGTGCGGGGATCGGTGCGTATATGGACAAGCAGGAGCGCGACCTGCGCGCCCGCACCGCCGGCACCGACGTGCAGGTGACGCGCGAAGGCGACAATCTGGTGCTCAACATCCCGTCGGGGATCACCTTCGCCTACAACAGCGCCGACGTGCAGCCGCAGTTCCGCCGCACGCTCGACCAGGTCGCCGAGACGCTCGCGCAATACAACCAGACCTATATCGACGTGTATGGCCATACCGATTCGACCGGTTCGGATTCCTACAACCAGACGCTGTCGGAACGGCGCGCGACCTCGGTGGCGGATTATCTCGCGAGCCGCGGCGTGCAGCCGGCGCGAATCGGCACGCGCGGCTTCGGCGAGACGCAGCCGATCGCGTCGAACGACACCGATGCCGGGCGGGCGGCGAACCGCCGCGTCGAGGTGAAGATCGTGCCGATCTCGCAGAACGACCTGCGCTGATTCGGGGTGCCGCTTCGGTCCGGGCCGGCGCGGCGCTTTGGTTAGCGCGAGGTAGCGAAGAAGGTTCTCGCGCGGAGGCGCGGAGGGTGTCGCGTTCATGGCGGGCGCGCACCCGCCCGGATCGTCATCCCGACCAAAGTCGGGACCCATGGTCTCGATGCTGCCGGGGTTTCGCGGCCATTGCCACCACCGCACCCATGGGTCCCGGCGTTCGCCGGTATGACGAAATCGGGTGGGTATCCTCGACTCACCTTCTCCGCGCCTCCGCGCGAACTAACTACTCCCCGCCGTCGCGCCCCTATCGCCGCGATCGGAAGAACGTCCGCAGCAGGTCGGCGGCCTCGCCCTCGCCGATCCCGCCATAGACCTCCGGCCGGTGATGAAGCGTCGGCTGCGCGAACAGCAGCGGCCCATGCTCCACCGCCCCCCCCTTGGGGTCGCTCGCGCCATAATAGAGCCGCGCGATCCGGGCATGTGCGATCGCGCCGGCGCACATCGCGCAAGGCTCCAGCGTCACCCAGAGTTCGGCGTCCTCCAGCCGGTCGCGGCCGAGTGCGGCGGCGGCGGCGCGGATGACGCGCATCTCGGCATGGGCAGTGGGGTCGCACAGGGCGCGCGGCGCATTGGCGGCAACCGCGACGATCTCGCCGCGCCAGACCAGCGCGGCGCCAACCGGCACCTCGCCGGCCAGCGCCGCCTCCGCCGCGGCGTCGAGCGCGCGGCGCATCGGGATCGGCAGCGGGAACATCGCCGCGCCCTGCCGGTCCCGGTCGACCGGGTAAAGCCTATTGCGCGTTGGCGGGCTTTTCGACGTTGACCGTGGGAACGGCGACCGTCTTGTTCTCGGTGCCGACGCTGACGCGGGCGACGTCCGCCTTGAATTGCGGCGCCTGGACGACGGCGGGATGCGTCTGGTCGATGCTGACCAGGCCGAACTGCATCGCCGCGACCACGACCAGCGCGACGATCCCGAGCAGTACCAGCAACGTGCGCATGCGATTTCCCCTACCGACGACCTTTACGATGGCGTAACAACGCCGGTGCGGCGACTCCGTTGCATCGCCGCCGGTGGACGGCACTGGTTGACGAGGGAGCCGATTGCCGCTAGTGGCGCCGACTTTCCGGGCAACCGAATTCAGGATTAAAAACCATGTCGCGCATTTGCGAGCTGACCGGCAAGGGCCGGCAGGTGGGCAACAACGTTTCCCACGCCAACAACAAGACCAAGCGCACGTTCCTGCCCAACCTGCAGAACGTCACGCTGATCTCCGATTCGCTCGAAAAGGGCGTCCGCCTGCGTGTCTCGACGCACGGCCTGCGCTCGGTCGAGCATAACGGCGGCCTCGACAATTGGCTGGTCAAGACCAGCGAGGACAAGCTCTCGCTGCGTTGCCGCCGCCTGAAGCGCGAGATCGTCAAGAAGCTGGCGACGACGTCGACGGCGGAAGCCGCCTAAGCGTTTCGCGTCGCGACTGCCGTGGTTCGAAACCCGCCGCTCCCCGGGAGCGGCGGGTTTTCGCCGTTGCGCGCGGCTCAGCGCTCCAGCCGGAATTTGAGCAGCAGGGTGCGTTGCAGCACTGACTGATTGTCGTCCGACACCAGCCAGACGATCGTGCGGCCCCGTTCCACCGTCGTCGCGACGCCTTCGAAATTGTCGTGGATCAGCGGCGCGTCGAGCGTCGCCAGCAGCTTGCCACGCACCACCGCCCCCGGCCGGATCGCCGCGGCGGGCACCAGCGACAATCGGTTGCTGAAGCGATAGGGCAGACGGAAGGCGCGATCGAGCACCAGCAGATCGCCGTTGGGCAAGGCGGTCGCGTCGGCGGGATCGAAGCGGCCGTAGCCGAGATAGGCGAAGCGATGCGGCCGGCTGACGATCGGATCGCCCGGAAAGATCAGCGCATCGCGGCTGGCGAGCCGTGCCGCCTCGGGGCCGTGCCAGCGCGAGCGGGGGACGTGCCGCATCTCGCTGATCGTGACGAATCGCCCGTCGGGCATACGGGCGAGCGATTCGGGGCCGCCGTTGTCGGGCCAGCCCGCCATCTCCCGCGGCGCGCGCTGCGCCTGCGCCCGCGCGAAGCCGGCCGAATAGCGCCAGATCGCGTTCGCGCGTTCGAAACCGACCCAGATCGCCCCCGTCTTCGGATCGCGCGCCATCGATTCGCTGTCGCGGTCGCGCTTCTCCCAGCCGATGCCGGGGCCGCCGGGCAGGTTGCGGAAGCGCAAGGCGCGCGGCGCCCAATCGGCACCCATCGTGAAGGCGACGACGTTGCCGCCGTCGCTCAGCAGCGTGAAGCGGTCGCCGTCGGCCTGCGGCACGACGCTCAGCGACGAATAGCCACCGAAGGCGGGATCGAGGCTGCGCAGCGCGACCCCGCCGAGATAGGTGAGCGAGCCCAGCCGCCGGCGCTGCGGATCGTGCGGGTCGAGCGCGACCGGCGTGGCGATCAGCTGCGGCCGGTCGCCGAGCAGCGCCAGCCGCTCCTCCCCGGTCCAGCCGGGGACGATCAGCAGGACGGCGAGGACGACGAACAAGACGCGCATCGCGCCTCCATAAGCGGCGGGCGCGGCGGCGATAGCCTGAACGCACGATAACGGAGGCATTCAGGGTCCGCTCAACGCGAATCGGGCAAATGATGTGCATCGACGACGGGAAGGTCCCCCACCGGGCCGCCGCCGAGTTGGACAGATTTTCGGGAGAAGACCCATGATGAAGACCCTGAGCCTCGCCGGCGCCGCCCTCGCGATGACCGCCGCCGCCCTCGTTCCCGCCACCCCCGCCGCCGCGCAGCGCGGCTATTACGGCGGCTACGATCGTGGCTACGAGCAGCGCGGCTACGACCGCGGCTATCGTGACGACCGCGTCTATCGCGGCGGTCGCGGCTATTATGGCGATCGCGGCTATCGCGGCGGCCAGCGCTGCAACAGCGGCACCACCGGCACGATCGTCGGCGCGATCGCCGGCGGCCTGCTCGGCCGCACGATCGACACCCGCGGCGACCGTGCGCTCGGCACGGTGCTCGGCGCCGGTGCGGGTGCGCTCGCCGGCCGCGCGGTCGAACGCTCGGATCGCCCCGGTTACTGCCGCTAAGCGGCAGTGCTTGCCCTCGCGTAGCGTTTCGAGGGGTGGAGCCCGGTTGCCGTATGGCGACCGGGCTTCGTGTCGTTCGGCGATGGCGAGGGCGAGGCTTGGGGCCGTCCCGGGTTATTCGGTCACGCTCGACGTGCCCCGGCCCTTGTCAAACCCTGCATGTGTTCCCGCGAAGGCGGGAACCCAGGGCCAAGCAAAGCAACATTTGATGGCGTACGTGACTCCTGGGCTCCCGCTTTCGCGGGAGCACGGGCGTGGTTACGGCATGGGATTCGCTCGAGGGACGGGCCGGCTGCGTGCGCTCTCCCAGCCGTTCTCCTCGCTGCGACGGGATGACAGCCGGGGGCCAATCAGGACGCCGGCAAAGCCGTCGTCGGACGGGTTCGGCCTTGGCCGACCCGCCGGCCGTGACGCACGATGCGCTGCGCGCACCGGCGCCTAGCCGCCGGCTATGCGCCTTCGCGCGTCAATACATATGCTGGCCGCCGTTGATGCTCAGCGTCGATCCGGTCACGAAGCCGGCTTCGTCCGAGCACAGGAAGGCGACGCCGCGCGCGATCTCGCTCGCCTGGCCGAGGCGGCCGACCGGGATCTTGGCGACGATCTTCTCCAGCACGTCGCCGGGGACCGCGGCGACCATGTCGGTGTCGATATAGCCCGGCGCGATCGCATTGACCGTCACGCCGACGCGCGCGCCCTCCTGCGCCAGCGCCTTGGTGAAGCCGTGGATGCCCGATTTCGCCGCGGCGTAATTGACCTGGCCATATTGGCCGGCCTGGCCGTTGATCGAGCCGATGTTGACGATCCGCCCCCATTTGCGTTCGCGCATGCCGGGGAACACCGCTTTCGCCATGTTGAAACAGCCGCCGAGATTGGTGTCGATCACTTCTTTCCACGCATCGTAGGTCAGCTTCAGGATCGTGCCGTCGCGAGTGATGCCGGCATTGTTGACGACGATGTCGACCGGGCCGAGCTCGGCGGCGACCTGCGCGCAGCCCTGCTGGCAGGCGTCAAAGTCGGCGACGTCCCATTTGAACGCGCGGATGCCGGTCCGCTCGGTGAAGGCGCGGGCGCGTTCGTCGTTGCCGGCATAATTGGCGGCGACGGTGACGCCCGCTTCCTGCAAGGCGAGGCTGATCGCCTCGCCGATGCCACGCGTACCACCCGTGACGATCGCTACCCTGGCCATCCGTACCTCTCCTTATGCTTAACCCGAGGCTAGGCAGAGGCCGCCGAACTGGCAATGGCCGTAGCGTAATTTTACGTGTCGGCGATCCAGCCGGCGAGCTCGCGCGCGATCAGCGTGCGCAGCATCGCCATTCCCGGCGCGCCGTCGTTGAGACAGGGCAGATAGGCGAAATCGGTGCCGCCGGCGGTCAGGAAACTCTCGCGGCCGCGGATCGCCAGTTCCTCCAGCGTCTCCAGGCAGTCGGCGGAGAAGCCCGGCGCGATCACCGCGACCTTGCGGATGCCCTTGGCGGGCAGCGCCTCGAGCGTCTCGTCGGTCGCCGGGCCGAGCCATTTCGCCGGGCCGAATCGCGACTGGAAGGCGACGACCAGCTCGCGCCCCATCGCCTCGCCGAGCAGCCGCGCGGTCTTCTGGCAGTGGCAATGATAGGGGTCGCCGAGCTGGAGCGTCCGCTTCGGCATGCCGTGGAAGCTGGCGATCACCGCATCGGGGACGAAATCGAGCGTCGCGATCTGCATCTCGACCTGCGTCCTGAGCGCGGCGATATAGGCGGGATCGTCGTGATAGGGCGGCAAGGTGCGGATCGCCGGCTGCCAGCGCATGCCGGCGAGCGCGGCGAATGCCTTGTCGTTGGCGGTCGCGGTCGTCGCGGCGCAATATTGCGGATAGAGCGGCGCGATCAGGATGCGCTCGCACCCAGCGTCCTTGAGCGCGGTCAGCCGGTCGGCGATCGCCGGATTGCCGTAGCGCATCGCATAATCGACCATGACCCCCTCGCCGAACGCGCCCTGCAAGGCCTGCGATTGCCGGCGGGTGATCGCGGCGAGCGGCGAGCCCTCCTCGCTCCACACCAGGCCATAGGCGTGCGCCGACTTCTTCGGCCGCGTGTTGAGGATGATGCCGCGCAGGATCGGCTGCCACGCAATCGCCGGGATCTCGACGACGCGCTTGTCGGACAGGAACTCGCCGAGATAGCGTTTGACCGATTTGGCGTCGGGGCCGTCGGGGGTGCCGAGGTTGGTCAGCAGCACGCCGATCTTGCGGGCGGGGATCGGCGGATGGTCGGCGGGGATCAACATCTTACCGCCTTAGCGGCAGGTGACGCAGGCGGATACCGGTTGCGGCATGCAGCGCGTTGGCGATCGCCGGCGCGACCGCGGGGACGCCGAGTTCGCCGACCCCGCCGGGCGGCTCGTCGGAGCGGACGATCTCGACGACGATGTCGGGCGTATCGACGAGCCGCGGCAGTGCGAGGCCGGCGAGCCCGCGCACGTCGCTGCGCCCGGCGGTGATCCCCGTCGACGCACCGAGCGCGTGCGCGAGGCCGAAGATCAGTCCGCCCTCGATCTGTTGCAGCACCAGATCGGGGTTGATCGTCCGGCCGCAATCGACCGCGGCGACGAGCCGGGCGACGCGCGGGCGGCCGTTCGCCAGCTCCGCTTCGGCGAGCACCGCGATATGGCTGCCGCGAAAGCTGTGGCAGGCGATGCCCTGGCCCGATCCTGCCGCGCCGCCCGACCAGCCGCCGAGCGCCGCCACCATGGTAAGGCAGCGCGCCAGCCGCGCGTCGCCGCCGAGCATGCCGATCCGGTAGGAGAGCGGCTCGGTGCCGGCGACCTGCGCGAGTTCGTCGACGAACGATTCGGTGAAGAAGGCGGTATAGCCGTGCGCGCCGCCGCGCAGATGGCCGGTGGGGACGCCGATCTCCGCGGGGTGATGGTCGATCCGCAGCGCCGGGATGCGGTACGGTGGCTGCGCGCCGGCGACCGCATAGGGATCGCCGGTGCCGAGCGCCCAGCCGGCGCCGGGCAGCAACCGGCGGGCGAGCGCGTGGCCGGTGGCGGGCGCGGCGATCGCGGCATGCCACGCCGCGATCGCGCCGTTGCTCGACAGCCGGGCGCGCAGCCGGGCGTGCGCGGGCGGGCGGAAACGGTCGTGCGCATTGTCCTCGCCGCGCGACCAGACGAGGCTGACCGGGCGCTTGAGCCGCATCGCGAGCAGCGCCGCCTGTTCGGCGACCAACGGGTCGAGCGTCGCGCCGAAGCCGCCGCCGGCGAGCGTCGGATGGAGGACGACCGCGCTTTCGCTGATCCCTGCGACCTTTGCCGCGGCGGCGCGGGCGGCGGCGGGCGCCGCGGTCGGCAGCCATAGTTCGAGCCGGCCGTCGCGCCACGCGGCGGTGGCGCTGGTCGTCTCCAGCGCGGCATGGACGCCGGGGGCGGCGGTATAGTCCGCGGTGACGACGCCGGCGCCGTCGAGCAACGTGCCGAGGTCGCCGACCGCTGCGATGCGCTGGCCCGGCTTGGCGAGCGCATCGGAAAGGCTGCGGGCGATGCCGGCGCTGCCCGGAAGCGCGGCGTCGCTGGCGAAGCGCGGCGCGAGCGCGTCGAGCGCACGTTGCGCGGCCCAGCCGGTGGTGGCGATCGCGGCGACCCAAAGCGGCGTCTCGACCACCGTCAGTACGCCGCGGATACGATCGGCGGCGGCGCGGTCGACGCCGATCAGCCGCGCGTCGCCGATCGGCCCCTGGCGGATCGCGGCATGGACCATGTCGGGCAGGCGGATGTCGCCGGCGAAGCCGGCGGAACCGTCGACCTTGGCGGGGACGTCGAGCCGCGGCAGCGATCGGCCGACGAGCTTGCCCGCGCCCTGCACGCCGATCGGCAGCGGGTCGGGGATGGTCTCGGAGGCCGCGGCGGCGGCGAGGTCGGCGAAGCGGAGGCGCTGCGTGCCGTGCGTGACGAAGCCGGCATCGACCGCGCAATCGGTCCAGGCGACGTTCCAACGCCGCGCCGCCGCCTTGCACAGCAATGCGCGGGCGGCGGCACCGGCGGTGCGGCAATCGTCCTCGAACATCCGCACCGAGGTCGATCCGCCGGTGACGATCAGCGCGCCGCGGCGGGCGACGGTCATCTCGACCGATTCGGGTATGTGGATGAGCGTGCTTTCGAACAGCTCGTCGAGCGCGAGTGGGTTGGCGTAGAGCGGGTTGATCGGCGCCGCCTCCACCCCGACGGTGCGCCAGTCGGCGCCGAGCTCGTCGGCGACGATCTGGGGGAGGGCGGTATAGACGCCTTGGCCGTGTTCGAGCTGCGGCACCGCGACGGTGACATGGCCGTCGGCACCGATCTTGAGCCAGGCGCCGAAGCCGGTCTCGCCGGCGATGGTGGCGAGATTGGGCGCGTAGCGGCGCGGCCATATGCCCCAGGCGACGACCAGCCCGATGCCGGCACCACCACCGATCAGGAACGTGCGTCGGGTGGGGCTCATCGTGCGGCTGTATCGGGGCTTGCCGGGCGAGGGAAGGTCGGCGGGCGATCTAAGCGCGGCGGCGTGGCGGGGGCGCCGGGAAGCCGGCTACCGCCTGCGAGCCCCGTCCGCATATCCCCCCACGAGCGCCGTGCCCCCATTCGTCATCCCGGCGGATGCCGGGACCCATTGATACGACGCCGCCGATGTCGCGCACATCATGTCCGCCAGCGCGTCCATGGGTCCCGACCTTCGTCGGGATGACGGACGGGGCATCGCCCGCCACCGAGCAGCATCTTCGCGCCTCCGTGCCTCTGCGCGTAGAACCCGCCCGCTACGCTCAGCACGGATAGGTCTTCGCCAGCACCCGCGCATATCCCTCCTTGAGCGGCAGCTTCTTCTCCGCCGGCGACAGCGCGTCGAGGCCGCCGAGCATCTGCAGGATGCCGATCTTCGCGCCTTCGGGCATGCAGGCGATCGGTTTCTTGCCGGCGGCGACGCGCGCGGCGCTGTCGGCGCGGAGCTGGCGGGTGGCGGTGTCGGCCTCCGCCTTGAGCACCTGATAATCGGGGTTGGTCAGCGCGGTGAAGGGATTCTCACGCAGCGGCGCGGCGCGGGTGAGGAAGGTGCCGACGCTCATCGCGGCGCTCGCCGGCGCCGCGGCGGCGAGGGAAACGGCAAGGGCGATCAAGGCTTTACGCGACATCGGCGGCACTCCGAATGGGAATGCCGCCGATTAGCGCGAACAAACTGACGGCGGGCTGAACCGCCGCGGGGGTTACGCCCCCGCCGGCGCCGGGTTGCCGAACGGGCCGCCGGGGCGGCGCGTCTTGGGGATCGAGGTGCCGGCCCGCGGCACGCTCGGCTTGGGACCCGAGTCGATGCGGCCGATCTCCTCGCCGGCGATCAGCTTCTTGATCTCGTCGCCCGACAGCGTCTCATATTCGAGCAGCGCACCGGCAAGCAGGTGGAGCTGGTCGACATGCTCGGTCAGCAACTGCTTGGCACGGGCGAGGCCGCCCTCGACGATGCCCTTGATCTCGTCGTCGATCAGCTGCGCGGTTGCATTCGACATGCGGACCGGCTGCGACGACGAATAGCCGAGGAACGATTCGCCCTCGGGCTGGGCATATTCGACCGGGCCGACCTTGTCCGACATGCCCCATTTGGTGACCATGTCGCGCGCCAGACCGGTGGCGTACTGGATGTCACCGCTCGCGCCCGACGAGACCTTGTCGTAGCCGAAGATGATCTCCTCGGCGACGCGGCCGCCCATCGACACCGCGAGGTTGGCGTACATCTTGTCGCGATGATAACTGTAGCTGTCCCGCTCGGGCAGGCGCATCACCATGCCCAGCGCACGGCCGCGCGGGATGATCGTCGCCTTGTGGATCGGGTCGCTCGCCTGTTCGTGGATCGAGACGATCGCATGGCCCGCCTCGTGATAGGCGGTCATGCGCTTCTCGTCCTCGGTCATCACCATGCTGCGGCGCTCGGCGCCCATCATGACCTTGTCCTTGGCCTCCTCGAACTCGGCCATCGCGACCAGCCGCTTGCCCTTGCGCGCGCCCATCAGCGCCGCCTCGTTGACCAGGTTGGCGAGATCGGCACCCGAGAAGCCCGGCGTGCCACGCGCGATCACCCGCGCGTCGACGTCGGGCGCCAGCGGCACCTTCTTCATATGGACTTCGAGGATCTTGATCCGGCCCTCGATATCCGGGCGCGGCACGACGACCTGACGGTCGAAGCGACCGGGACGGAGCAATGCGGGATCAAGCACGTCGGGACGGTTGGTCGCCGCGACGATGATGATTCCCTCATTCGCCTCGAACCCGTCCATCTCGACGAGCAACTGGTTGAGCGTCTGCTCGCGCTCGTCGTTGCCGTTGCCGAGGCCGGCGCCGCGATGACGGCCGACCGCGTCGATCTCGTCGATGAAGACGATGCACGGCGCGCTCTTCTTGGCCTGTTCGAACATGTCGCGGACGCGGCTGGCGCCGACGCCGACGAACATCTCGACGAAGTCCGAGCCCGAGATGGTGAAGAACGGCACGCCCGCCTCACCCGCGATCGCGCGGGCGAGCAGCGTCTTGCCAGTGCCGGGCGATCCGACCAGCAGCGCGCCCTTCGGGATCTTGCCGCCGAGCCGCGCGAACTTGGTCGGGTCCTTGAGGAAGTCGACGATCTCGGTCAGCTCGGCGCGCGCCTCGTCGATGCCCGCGACGTCGTCGAAGGTGACCTTGCCTTCCTTCTGCGTCAGCATGCGCGCGCGGCTCTTGCCGAAGCCCATCGCGCCGCCGCCGGTGTTCTTCTGCATCTGCTTGATGACGAAGAAGGCGATGCCGAGGAACAGCAGGAACGGCAGCGACTGGTAGAGCAGCAGCATCCACATCGACGTGCCCTCGTCGGGCTTGGCGGCGATCGTGACGTTCTTCTGGCGCAGATGCGGAACCAGCGTCGGGTCCTGGATCGGATAGGTGCGGAACGTCTCGCCGCTCGAATAGGTGCCGGTGATGACGTCGCGGCTGATCGCGACATCCTTCACGGTACCTTCGTCGACCTGGTCGAGGAATTTCGAATAGGCGACGGTATTGCGCGCGCCGGCCGTATTCGGTCCGTTGAACATCGTGACGAACAGCGCGAGCGCGAGCAGGATGCCGACCCAGATGAGCAGGCTCTTCATCCAGGGGTTGCCGCCGTTGCCGCCGTTGCCGCCATCGCCGTTCTGGGGCTGCTTGTCGTTATCGTTCATGGGGAACCTTTCGCAGCACAAGATAGGCGTGTGGAGGTTAATGGCAATGGAACGCTCAGCCTGATTCGGCCGATCCGGAAGAACGACGCGCCGGGGCGGGACGGAAACGCCAGCTGTCGCCGTGCGGCGACACCAGCACGCCCGCCTGCGTCGCCCGCCGGCCGGCGGCGAGCGCGTCGAGCAGCGCCTCGATATTCGCCGAGTCGCTCCACTTCGGTGCGGGCAAAGCGGCGGCCTCGACCACCATGCCGATCGCGCGGCGGGCGAGGCGGCGGACGAGTTCGCGGGGCAGGCTGGCCATGTCGATGCGCACGCCGGCGCCATCAGCAGCCGCGCGGCTCGACCACAGCCATTCGACGATCGCACGCACGTCGCCATCCGCCTCGGCGAGCGCGGCGGCGGCGCGGGCGAGCTGCGGCGGCCCGAGCCATTCGTTGGCGTCGAGCAGGCGGCGGAAGCGGGTGCGGTCGTGCGCCGGATCGGCGTTGGAGGGATCGTCGACGAACGGCGCCTCGGCGCGCCGCACGATCGCGCGCAGTTCGGCCCGGCGCCATTCGAGCAGCGGCCGGATGACGGTGGCGCCCTCGATCGTCGCGCGCGGCCGCACCCCGGCGAGTCCGGCGATGCCCGAGCCGCGCGCAGCGCGCATCAGGAAGGTCTCGGCCTGGTCGTCGGCATGGTGCGCGGTGGCGATCGTCTCGGCGCCGATGGCACGGGCGTGGTCGGCGAGCAGGCGATAGCGGACCTGCCGCGCCGCCGCCTGGATGCTCGCGCCGGTGATCGGTTCGTCGGGGATCAGCGTCGCATGCGGCACGTGGAGCAACGCGCAATGGTTCGCCACCATCGCCGCCTCCCCGGCCGCGGCGGCGCGCAGCCGGTGGTCGACGGTGGCGACGCGGATGCGGCCGGGGAAGGTCGCCGCGGCGAGCGTCAGCATCGCCATCGAATCGGGCCCGCCCGACACGGCGAGCAGGATCACCCCGCGCGGCTCGACCCCGAGCGCGCGGTTCAGGTCGTGATGGAACCGCTCCGCCGCGACGGCGAACGGGTCACTTGCACTTGGCGGCGGTACGGCCCTTCTGGACATCGGCCTTCATGCTCGGAGAGATCTTGGTGCCGTAGACGTCGGTCAGTTCGCCATAGACCTTGCATGCGTCGGCCGGCTTGTTGAGCTTCATCAGCGCCTGGGCGAGATAATAGAGGCTGTCGGGGGCGCGTTCGCCGTCCGGCATCTTCTTGTAATTGTCGTAGAAGGCCATCGAGGCGAGGCTCGGCTTGCCCTCGTCGAGATAGGCGCGGCCGAGCAGGTTCTGCGCCCAGCTCGCGCGGCGATGCTTGGGATAGTCGGCGACGACCTTCTTCAGCTGCACCTCTGCCTGCGGATATTGCTTCGCCGCCCACAGGCGATAGCCGTAGAGATATTCGTCCTCGGGCGTGTCGCCGGTGCTCGGCTTGTCGACCTTGGCGCCGGCCACCGCGGCGGCGGAGGGGGCGGTGTCGCCGGCGGCGGCGACCGACACGGGCGTGTTGCTCCGGGCGGGCGTGGCGGCGGGGCGCGCACTGTCGTCGCCACCACCGAGCGGTGCCGAGCCGGGCGCGGCGGCCAGCGCCGGGGTGGTCGCCAGCGCCTTCAGCTGCGCGTCGTTGCTGCGCTTATAGGCGTCGAACTGATCCTGCAGCTGGCGCAGCTTGAACCCGGTCTGCTCGATCTGGTCGGTCATCGACGCCATCTGCTGTTCCAGCGCGGTGACGCGGCCGGTGAGATCGGCGACCGCGCTGGTTGCCGGGGTGCCGCCCGCCTGCTGCGGCGCGTCGGGGCGGGTGATCTCCGGCTGGAGATACTGGCCGGCGCCGCCCGGGAAGACCTTGCGCTGCACCGCGCGCATCTCGCTCTCGAGCTTGCCGACGCGGCCTTCGACGTTGCTCTGCGCCGCGGCGGCGACCGGTATCAGCGAGGTGGCGGCAAGCGCCCAGATGATCGTACGCATAATCTTGGCACCCCCCGGCGCGGCTTGGGTCAATTCCATGCCGCCATAGCTGCATCCGGCCACCTGTCGCCAGCCTTAAGGTGCGAAAGAATTGCCTGTCGCCGCCGGCTCTTGCGGGACGATGCGGTCGGCGCCGGCGGTGTCGACGGCGCTGCTGCGCCGGTTGCCGCCGTCGCGCCGCGCACCGC